>JBBIPI010000044.1:0-10297 GCA_037442985.1 Clostridiales bacterium | reverse complement strand
CCCCGCCTGGGGCCGGCGGGGCCGGCGCGGCGCCGCCGCCCGCCGCCGCTCCTCGTGCCCCTCGCGTTCCTCCTCGGCGCCGTCGTGGCCGAAGCGGCGCATCAGCTCCGCCAGCTCCCGCAGCCGCCGGTCCACCCGGCCGTTGACGCTGTCCTCGGGATAGGTGCCGTCGGGCCGGCGCTCCCCTGCGGGGACGCCCGTGAGCAGCTCGATCCCCTCGTCCACGGTGCTCACGGCGTACAGGTGGAACCGGCCCTCGGCGATGGCCTGCCGCACCTCCTCCTTCAGCATCAGGTTCTGGACGTTCTGCCTGGGGATGATCACCCCCTGACGCCCCGTCAGGCCCTTCACCTTGCAGACGTGGTAGAACCCCTCGATCTTCTCGTTGACCCCGCCGATGGGCTGGATCTCGCCCTTCTGGTTGACGGAGCCGGTGACGGCCAGGCCCTGGTCGATGGGCAGGCCGGCCAACTCGGAGAGGAGGGCGTACAGCTCCGCGCTGGAGGCGCTGTCCCCCTCCACCTCCTCGTAGAGCTGCTCGAAGCAGAGGCTGGCCGAGAGGGCCAGCGGCTTGTCCTGGGCGTACTTCCCCGCCAGGTAGGCGCTGAGGATGAAGACGCCCTTGGAGTGCACGGGGCCGGACATCTCCGTCTCGCGCTCGATGTTCACGACCCCTTTCTCGCCCAGGGAGGTGCGCGCCGTGATGCGCGTGGGCTTCCCGAAGGCGTAGTCCCCCAGGTCCAGCACCGCCAGGCCGTTCACCTGGCCGGTCTTGGCCCCGTCGGTGTCCACCAGGAGGGTGCCCTCGGCGATCAGCTCCAGGATCTTCTCCTCCACGCGGTTGGAGCGGTAGATCCGCTCCTCCATGGCCCGGTCCATGTGGGCGGCGGTGACCACCGGGCTGCCCTCCCGCTCCGCCCAGGCGGACGCCTCCATGATCAGCTCGGTGATGTCGTGGAAGCGGGTGGAAAGCTTGCGCTGGTGCTCGGCCAGGCGGGAGCTGAACTCGATGAGCCGCGCCATGGCGCCGGCGTCCAGGTGACGCAGCCCCTCGCGCCGGCAGAAGGCGCTCACGAAGGAGGCGTACAGGCGCATGTGCTCCTCGGTGCGCGCCATCTCCGTGTCGAAGTCCACCCGCACCTTGAAGTACTTGCGGAAGTCCTCGTCGTAAGCGTGGAGCAGATGGTACACCCAGGGGTTGCCGATGAGGACCACCTTGAGGCGGACGGGGATCGGCTCGGGACGCAGGCCGGCGGAGGCGAAGAGCCCGAACTGTTCGAGGGGGTTCTCCACCCGCGCCTCGCCCGTCTTGAGGGTGCGCTTCAGGGCGATCCAGGAGAGGGGCTGCTGGAAGAGATCGCTCACCTGGAGGACCAGGTAGCCGCCGTTGGCCAGATGGACGGCCCCGGGCTTCACCAGCGTGAAGTCCGTGACCAGGGTGCCGAAGTCGCCCCGGTACTCGATCTTGCCGAAGAGGTTGGTGTAGGTGGGGTTGGTCTCGAAGACGACGGGCGCCCCGCAGGCGCAGGAGTTGTCCACCAAGAGGTTGGCGCGGTAGCGCTGGAACCAGGCCTCCCGGGAGCGGCCGGGCGGCAGGAAAGGCGGGGGCGTCGCCTCCGGCTCCTCGCGGAAGCGGTGCAGGTTCTCGATCACGTCCTCCTGTACCTGGTCCAGGTGGCGCGCCACCGCCTCGTTGCCGGCATACCGCTCCTTCAAGCTCCCGATCAGGTGGCCGACGGCGTGGAGGGCGGCCTCCCGCTCCAGGGCCTTGATCTGCTCCCGGGCCTCCTTCTCGAGGGCGCGGACCCGGCGCAGGGTGTCGGCCACCAGCGCCTGGACCTCCTTGTTGCGCTGCTCCAGGGCTGCCCGGTCCTCCTCGTCGAGCTGGCTGAACTGCTCGGGGGTGAGCGGCCGACCGCGGGCGTCCAGGGGGATGGTGAAGACGCCCGTGGGCGCCCGCTGGATCACGAAGCCGCGGGCGTGGGCGGCCTCGTCCAGCTCCTGCCAGAGCCGGGCCACCGCCTCCTCGTACCGGGCGACCAGCTCGCCGCGCCGCTGCCCCAACTCCTCGCTCTCGAACATGCGCCGGATCTCCCGCTTCAGGTCCTCCACCAGCTCGTCCAAGTCCTGGGCGAAGCGGCGGCCCTGGCCGGCGGGCAGGGAAAGGGCCCTGGGTTGGTCCGGTCGCTCGAAGTTGTACACGTACACCCAGTCCGGCGGGGACGGCTCCGCCGCCGCCACCTGGCGGAGCTTGGTCAGGGCGTAGGTGGTGCGGCCGGTGCCGATGGGGCCCGTGAGGAACAGGTTATAGCCGGGGCGCCTGACGCTCAGCCCGAACTCCATGGCCCGCACCGCCCGCTCCTGGCCGATGATCCCCTCTTCCAGGGGCGGGACCTCCTCGGTGCTGCGGAAGGGGAACGCCGTCGGCGGGCAGACGGCGGCGGCGCTCTCGGCGGGCAAGCGCAGGCGGTCGCGCGCTGATGGCTGTGGTCTCAAGCCCTTGCCTCCTTTCCCGGGTGTCCATGCTTTTCGTGGCTTGGTGCGGGTATCCTGCCGCAGCAGGGGCCGGGATGCGCCAAAAAGAATAATAAGAACTCCGTGGCCAGTGCGGTGACGGCGGTGACGGGATTCCTGCGGGACCTGCCCTCCCGGCGGCGGTTGACAGCTCTGCTGCTGGGCGTCAACGCCTTGGGCACAGTATACGGCTTCTGGTGGTACCGTGACCAGTTGGCCCTCACCCCGGTCGCCGCCTGGCCGCTGGTCCCCGACTCCCCCTCCTCGACCCTGCTGTTCACGCTGTTCCTGGCCGCCTTCCTCCGGGGCCGTCCCCCGCAGCCCCTGGCGGCCTTCGCCTACCTGACCAGCATCAAGTACGGGCTCTGGACGCCAGCCGTCATGGTCGGGTACTGGCTGGCCGCCGGGACCGCCGACTTCGAGAGCGTCCACCTCACGCTCTCCCACCTGGGCATGGCCCTGGAGGCGCTGGTCTTCATGCGTGTCTGTCCCGTCAGCCCGGCCTGGGCCGTGCTCGCGGCCTCCTGGTTGCTGTTCAACGACTACGCGGACTACGGGCGGGGGTTGCACCCCTTCCTCCCCTGGCCTGGGTTGGAGCGGTACGCCGGCACCGCGGCCGTGACCCTGAGCCTGGCTTCCCTCGCCCTCGCCGTGGCCTGGCCGCGATGGCTCGGCCGCCCCCATACTGGCGGCCGCCCGTTCTAACGCCTCGAAATCGGATTCGCCAATGCAGAAGACGTCACCCGACCCGAGGACGGTGCACCAGTACATTACAAGCCGGATCATCATCGACCCCGCTGCGACAGGGATCCCTGGGCGAAAAGGAGCGTTTCGTACGATCTGCGACGGGGAGGCATAAGACCGCCCGCCGCTGCGAACGCTGGGAAGTGGCATGGCGAGATTGGTGGCGCTCTTCGACAGCTACCGCGCGGCGCACCAAGCCGCCCAAGGGCTGGCGGCGGCCGGGCAGCCGCCGGACGTCACTTACCTCCTGGGTCAGGCCGACCAGGGGGCCGACGGGATGGAAGGGTTCTACCCCGGGCTGACGCCGGAACAGGACACGGGGGGCGGTCCGGGCGGGGACGACCCCTTCTCCGGGCCGCTGGCGGGCCGCTTCGCGGTGACGGGGACCGACTCCCTCAATCCGGCCCGCTCGCTGGAGGAGCGGATGGCGCGGCTCGGGCTCGGGGCCGGGGAGGTGCACCGGCTGCTAGAGGAGGTGGAACGCGGGCGGGTGGCGGCCGTGTTCACTGTGCCTGGTTCGGCGGAGAGGGCCCTGCGCCTGCTGGCCGAGGGGGGCGCCTTGAGCGTCGAGCAGATCTTCTAGTCGCAGCCCGCGCCTACGGCGCCGGCGGTGCCGGGGGCACGGAATCGGGGTCGACGGGGGGATAGTCCGGGTTCCCCCGCGGGTCGTCGTAGGCCGGCTCGCCGTTGTCGTACAGCTCACCGAGGGTGACCAGCCGGTAGCCGGCGGCGCGCAAGGCCGTGATCGTCGGCTCCAGGGCTTCTCCCACCTGGCGCGAGGAGTCGCTGGCGTGGAAGAGGACGATGGCCCCCGGGAAGGCCAGCTCCGTCACCCGCTTCACCATATAATCCGCCCCCGGGTTCTTCCAGTCGAGGGAATCGACGGACCAGATGACTGTCTCGTACCCCAGCTCGCGCGCCACCGCCACCACCAGGTCGTCGTAGTCGCCGTTGGGCGGGCGGAAGAAGCGGGGCGTCTGACCGCTCAGGCGCTGCAGGATGTCGTGGGCCGAGGAGATGTTCTTGGCCACGGCCGCCCGGTCGTACTGGCTCAGGTTCACGTGCTCCTGGCCGTGGCTGGCGATCTCGTGGCCGTCGGCCACGATGGCCTTGACCAGGGCGGGGTGGTGGTTGGCCCAGGGGCCGGACAGGAAGAAGGTGGCCTTGACCCCCTGACGGCGGAGGATCTCCAGGACGCGGGGCAGGGTCTTCGTCCCCCAGCTGATGTCGAAGGTGAGCGCCAGGTCCCTGTGCTTGGGACGCACGTAGAACAGCGGCAGGGCCTGGCCCCGGGCGGACGCGACGATATGGTCGTACACCGGCATCTCCGCGCCGCGCGCCAGCGCCAGGTAGGCCAGGCCCAGGGCGCCGGCCCCCAGGAGGATGAGGTGCTTGCGGCTCAGGCGGACGACGCGCATCATCGCCCACCGTGGCGGGTGTGACGTATGCCGGTAAAGTGTATGGGCGCACCGGCGAAGTATTACCCCCGCCGCGGGCAGGTGTTGCAGCCGACCGAGGGGAATTGACGAGCTGCGGAGCGGCCTGCTCGCACGTGAGGGGGAGGGCCGTGGCGGCGAGGGCGGACATCATCGTTGTCGGGGGCGGGCCGGCCGGGTATGTGGCCGCGCTGCGCGCCGCCCGACTGGGTGCCCGGGTGGCGCTGGTCGAGCGGGACGGGCTGGGGGGGACCTGCCTGCAACGCGGCTGCATCCCCAGCAAGGCGCTGCTGGAGGTGGCGCGCGCCCTCCGTGCCCTGGGGCGGTTCCGGGAGATGGGCGTCCGCGTCGGCGCCTGGGAGCTCGACCTCGAGCAGGTGCGTCGCTGGCGGGACCGGCCCGTACGGCTGCTGGCCCGCGGGGTGGAGGCGCTCCTGGGCGCGGCGGGGGTGGAGGTGATCCGGGGCGAGGCCCGGCTGGAGGCGCCGGGCCGGGTGGCCGTGCGCCTCCCGGAAGGCGAGGAGGCGCGCCTGGAGGGGCGCTGGCTGCTCCTGGCCACCGGCTCGCTGCCGGCCCCTCTGCCCGCTTGCGCCGGTGCGGCCTGCTGGGACAGCGACCGGGCCCTGGCGCTGCCCGAGGTGCCGTCCCGGCTGGCCGTGATCGGCGGAGGCCCCGTCGGGGTGGAGTTGGGCAGCGTCTACGCCGCCCTCGGGTCGCGGGTCACCGTCGTCGAGGCGCTGCCCCGCCTCCTGCCGCGGGAGGACGCCGAGGTGGGCGTGGCCCTGGCGCGCTCCTTGGAGCGGCAGGGGATCGCCGTGCTTACGGGTGCCCGGCTGGCGCGTCTGGAGGCGCCGCAGGGGGCCGGCTTCGTCCTCCACCTGGAGCCGGCGCCCGGGGCGGCGGCCGGGGGACCGGTCCGGCTGGAGGCGGACCGGGTGCTCGTCGCCGTGGGGCGCCGGCCCGCCGTGGCGGGCCTGGGCCTGGCGCGGCTGGGGCTACCCGAGGGCTGGATCGAGGTCGATGACGAGGGGCGGACGGCCGTGCCCGGGGTCCTCGCCGCCGGGGACGTCACCGGCCGCGTCCTCCTGGCCCACGCCGCCTCGGCCCAGGGGATCGCCGCCGTGGAAGCCGCCCTCGGCCACCCCCGGACGGTGCGGCTGGACCTCATTCCCTCCTGCACCTTCACCTGGCCCGAGGTGGCCAGCGTGGGCCTGACCGAGGAGGCGGCCCGCGCCCGAGGGTGGGACGTCCTCGTGGGGCGTTTCCCCTTCAGTGCCAGCGGGCGGGCGGCCGCCGCCGGCGAGCGGGAGGGCTTCGTCAAGGTGGTGGCCGACCGCGGGACGCGGCGCCTCCTGGGGGTGCACATCTTCGGACCGGACGCCTCCACCCTCATCCACGAGGCGGCTCTGGCGCTGGCCGCGGGGCTGACGCTGTCCGACGTCGAGCGGACGGTCCACGCGCACCCGACCCTGAGCGAGGCCTTCGGCGAGGCGTGCCTCGCCGCCGAGGGGCGGGCCCTCCACCTGCCGGCAGGGCGACCCGGGGACGCGGGGGGTTCGGCCCTTTGAGCGGGCCATGGTATAATTGCATACGTCCATTTTCATCTCATAGTGAGCGCAAGGCCTCCCGCCCCCGGTCACGGGTGGCCGGGGGCTTTTGTGTGGGAGGATGCGGTCCATGGACGAGCTCCTGCTGATCCCGGGTCCCACCCAGGTGCCTCCCCAGGTGCGGGAGGCCACCGCCCGCCAGATGATCAACCACCGCGGGCCCCGCTTCACCGCCCTCTACCAGGAAGTGCAGCAGGACCTGCGCCCGCTCTTCGGTTCCGGCGGGGAGGACATCCTCATCTTCCCCTCCTCTGGGACGGGCGTGATGGAGTCCGCCGTCGCCAACCTCTTCTCGCCCGGGGACCGCGTCCTGGCGGCGGTCATGGGGGAGTTCGGCGAGCGCTTCGCCGCCATCGCCGAGGCCTTCGGCCTCCAGGTAGACCGCCTGCGCGTGCCCGCCGGAGCGGCCCTCACCGCGGAGGAGATCGCCGGGCACCTGGACCGGGAAGGCCCCGACCGCTACCGCGGCGTCCTGGTGACCCACAACGAGACCTCCACCGGCGTCCTCCTCGACCTGCCGGCGGTGGCCCGTGCGGTCAAGGAGCGCGGTCTCCTGCTGGCCGTCGACGCTGTGAGCTCCGTGGGCGGGGTGGAGGTGCGCTGCGCCGACTGGGGGGTGGACGTGCTGGTCACCGCGTCCCAGAAGGCCCTGATGACGCCGCCCGGCCTGGGCCTAGTCTACGTGGCCCCGGCCGCCTGGGAGGCGGTGGAGCGGGCGCGGCTGCCGCGCTACTACTGGGACTACCGGCGCGCCCGGCAGGCGCAGGCCAAGGGGCAGACCCCCTACACCCCCGCCGTCTCCCTCTGGTACGGGCTGCGCGCGGCCCTGGCGGCGCTCCACCGGGAGGGGCTCGACGAGGTGTTCCTCCGGCACCGCCGCATGGCGGCGGCCTTCCGGGCCGGCGCGCGGGCCCTCGGCCTCGAGTTGCTGGCCGATGATGACGTCGCCTCGCCCCTGGTCACGGCCGTCCGGGCGCCGGCCGGGCGGGACGCGGGCGAGATCATCCGCGCCCTACGGGAGGACGAGGGGGTCGTGGTCGCCGGCGGCCAGGGGGAGTTGAAGGGGCGGATCTTCCGCGTGGCCCACATGGGCGCCGCCACCCCGGAGCAGGTGGTCCGGGCGCTGGCGGCGCTGGGGCGCGTCCTGCGCCGGCTGGGGCTGGCTGACGACCCGGAGGCGGGTGCCGAGGCGGCCCGGCGCGTTCTAGAGGAAGCGGCGGTGAGCGGCCGATGAGGGTCCTGGTGAGCGAGCACCTGGCGGAGGAGGGGCTGGAGCGCCTCCGGGAGACCTACCAGGTGGATTACCGCCCGGAGATGACCCAGGAGGAGCTGCTGGCGGCCATCGGGGAATACGACGCCCTGGTGGTGCGCAGCCGCACCCAGGTGACGCGCGAGGTGATCGGCGCCGCCCGCAAGCTGCGCATCGTCGGCCGGGCGGGCGTCGGCGTCAACAACATCGACCTCGAGGCGGCCACGGCCCGGGGCATCGTCGTCGTCAACGTCCCGGACGGCAACACCATCGCCGCCTGCGAGCACACCCTGGCCCTCATGCTGGCGCTGGCGCGCAACGTCCCCGCCGCCGCCCAGTCCCTGGCCGCCGGGCGCTGGGAGCGGCAGAAGTTCACCGGCGTGGAGCTCTACGGGAAGACCCTGGGCGTCGTCGGGTTCGGGCGCATCGGGTCGGAGGTCGCCCGGCGCGCCCTGGCCTTCGGCATGCGGGTCGTGGCCTACGACCCCTACGCCTCACCGGAGCAGGCGGAGAAGCTGGGGGTCCGCCTCGCCGGCCTGGAGGAGGTGCTCCGGGAGGCCGACTTCCTGACCATTCACGCCCCCCTCACGCCGCAGACCCGCAACCTTATCGGCGCGCGGGAACTGGCCCTCATGAAGCGGGGGGCGCGCCTGGTGAACTGCGCCCGGGGGGGCATCGTGAACGAGCAGGCGCTCTATGAGGCTTTGCGGAGCGGCCACCTGGCGGGCGCCGCCCTGGATGTGTTCGAGCAGGAGCCGCCGCCCCCGGACCACCCCCTGTTGGGCCTGCCCAGCGTCCTGGCCACGCCCCACCTGGGTGCCTCCACGGTCGAGGCCCAGGTCACGTGCTCCCTGGAGGTGGCCGAGCAGGTGGCCCGCTACCTGGCCGGCCTGCCCGTGCGCAACGCCGTCAACCTGCCGGCGGTCCCGGAGGAGGAGTGGAAGCTCGTCCAGCCCCTCCTGCCCCTGGCCGAGATCCTGGGGCGCGTCCTGGTCCAGGCCCTGCCCGGGCCGCTGGCCGAGGTGGAAGTCGGCGTGCGCGGGCCGCTGGAGGGGCGGGCGGCCGACCTGGTGGCCAACGCCGCCCTGGCCGGCATCCTCTCGGGCGTTGTCGACGACCCGGTGAACCCGGTCAACGCGCCGGTGCTCGCCCGGCAGAAGGGCATCCAGTCCCGGGTGACGCGCCGGCGCGACGGCGACGCCAGCATAGTGGAGATCCGGGCGGGGGACCGGGAGCGGGTCCGCAGCATCGCCGGCTATCTCACCACCCTGGGGCAGCCGCGCATCGCGGAGATCGACGGCCTCCCCCTGGACATCGCGCCGGCCCCCCACATGCTCCTCGACTTCCACGAAGACCGTCCCGGCATCATCGGGCGGATCGGCACCATCCTGGGCGACCACGGCATCAACATCGCCTCCATGTTCGTGGGCAGGCATCAGGTCGGGGGCAAGGCGGTCCTGGTGCTCACCGTCGACGATCCGGTGCCGCCCGAGGTCCTGGAGGAGCTGCGCCGGATCCCCGCGGTCAAGCAGCTCAGAAGCATCGTCCTGCCGCCCCACCTCCTGGGCGGCGGGCGGAACGGGAAGGCAGCGGGGGCCGGCGGGTAGATGGGCGCGCTGCCGCCCGAGCTCTACGTCGAGGAGGAGCGGTGCCCCGTCTGCGGCCGCTCCTTCCCTGCCACCAAGGTCCGCCTCTCCCGCCTGGAGGTGCTCCGGCGGGACACCGACCTGTGCGTCCACTACCGAGGCTTCAATCCCTACCTCTATTCTGTCCTGGTGTGTCCCCACTGCGGGTACGCGGCCCTGGAGAGCCAGTTTCACGAGCTCACCGAGGCGGAGCGGCGGGCGCTGGAGGACCTCCTGCGGGGTAGGCGGCCGGCCGTGGACTTCGGGGGGGAGCGTTCCTGGGACACGGGCCTGGCGGCGTACAAGCTGGCCATCTTCCAGGCGGAGCGGCGGGGTGCCCGCCCCAGCGTCCTGGCCGGGCTCTGCCTGCGCGCCGCCTGGCTCCTGCGCTCGGCCGGCGACGCCAGGGAGAGGGACTTCCTGGAGGCCGCCCTGAACCACTATCTGCGCGCCCACGAGCGGGAGACGTTCCCGGCGGGCAAGCTGAGCCAGCGGACGGTCGAGTACTTGATCGGCGAGCTCAACCTGAGGCTGGGCCGACCCGAGGAGGCGGCCCACTGGTTCAACAGGGTGGCGTCGTCCCGCGCCGAAGAGGATAAGAATATCGTGGCCATGGCCCGCGAGGGCTGGCAGCGGGCCCGCGAGGCCCTCAGGGCCCGGCCGCGCGGGGAGGGGGCGGGGACGTGATCGTCGACTACCACATGCACTTGGAGGAGGGAGACTTCACCCGCGCGTGGGTGGAGGAGTTCGTGGCCGTCGCGCGGGCCAGGGGCGTGGACGAGATCTGCTTCACGGAGCACTCCTACCGTTTCCGCCAGGCTCACGGGCTGCTGGACAACGAGTGGGCGCGGGAGCGCGAGGACGCCGACCTGGACGCCTACGTGCGGGTCGTCCTGGAGGCCCGGGAGGCGGGGCTGCCGGTGAAGCTCGGCATCGAGATGGACTACGTCCCGGGCAAGGAGCGCGCGATCGCCTCCTTCCTCGCCGGCTACCCGTGGGACTTGGTGCTGGGCTCCGTCCACTGGCTGGGGGACTGGGGGATCGACCTGGACCCGTCCACCTGGCGGGGCCGGGACGTGGACCAGGTCTACCGCGAGTACTACGCCACCCTGCGGCGGGCGG
>JBBIPI010000043.1:0-10311 GCA_037442985.1 Clostridiales bacterium | reverse complement strand
AAGGCGTAGATCGTCTCGTAGCGGGTGTGGAAGCCGGCGCTGCCGGCCGACTCGTCGAAGCGGAAGGTCCAGCAGGGCGCCCCCTTGGAACGCACGTAGTCGGCCAGGTAGTCGATCTGGAAGGCATCGGGGTGGCAGCCGAAGCTGCCGAGGGAGATGAAGCCGTCCACCTTGTCGATGGTCCAGTCGATGAACGCCTGGCCCTCCTTGTGCGTGTCGTAGTAGCCGTCCGCGGCCTCGTAGGCCGCGCGCAGCTCCTCGGGGGGCACGTCCTGGGCGGTGAGGACGACGGCGCCCCGCTTCTCGAACCAGTTCTTCAGGTCGCAGGTCAGGGCCGGGTCGTGGGTGAGGTAACGCCGGCCGACCAGGGCCAGGCGCGGCTTCGACTCGTCCGCCAGCAGCTCCCTGAGCCTGCCCGCGCGCGCCGCCATCACCTCGTCGTAGGCGCGCTCAAAGGCGGCCTCGAGCCGCGCGACGGAGGGGGCGAGGCGCTGCCGCAGCCCCCTCCCCACGAAGAGGGCCGCCCGCGCCGCCTTGGGCCAGCCCACCAGGTCGGCGTAGACGTCGTAGCAGACGTTGCGCATCGCCGTCCGGTCCAGGCTGCGGATGTTGGGCATGAGAAAGCGGGGCAAGTGGGCGGCCTTCTCCCGCCGCTGCTCCACGAGTTCGCGGCCGACGAGGCGGGCCAGTTCCTCGGCGCGGTCCGTCCTCCCGTGGCGGAGGAGGTAGCCGACGGTGTCGCCCAGGGAGCGGATGGCCACGCCGCCGATGTCCCGGTACTTGGAGCAGGTGGAGCTGATGCCGTCCTCGCTCAGGACGTTGGGCGCCACGATGGCGTCCAGGTCGGGGTGGGTCTGGACCAGGTGGTGGACGTGGCCCACGTAGACGCGCAGGGGGATGCAGAAATCGGCGCTGGCCAGGGTGGTGCCCGCCTCGATGATGCGGGGCGTGGTGACGCGGCTCTTGACGACGCGCACGCCCATGAGCTCGAGGAAGCGGGCCAGAACCCTGACCGAGGTGTAGTGCCCCGTGAAGGCGAGGACGATCCCGACCTTGGGGGCCGCGCCGGCCTTGAGGGGGACCGGCACCCGGGCGGATGACGTAGCCATGGTACCCCTACCTCCTCTTTCAAGCTTCCACCCCGGCCAGATCGCGGTCGGCGCCTGGGGCGCCGACCTGCGCCAGCAGCGAGGCGACGTGGTCCCTCTCCGCCGCGCTGCGGATGGACCCGGCGAAGCGGCCGTAGTCGCAGTCCACCGATTTGTACCCGGCGATGGGCACGCCGTTCTCCAGCAGGGCGACGACCCCCTCGCACCGCCGCGGGCAGGGCTCGAAGACGCAGGTGGTGGTGACGGTCCGGTAGTGGCTCGCGAAGATGGCGTCGAAGCCCTTGAAGGCGGTGTCGTATCCCTGCTCCCAGCGCGCCCGGCTCAGGAGCGCCGCGCCCAGGGCGCCGGCGCCCAAGACGTAGCGGGGGTCGCGGGCGACGACGAACTCGTCCTCGCCGAGCTGCAGCGTCTCGCGGAAGGCATGCTGCACGGCCCGGTTGAGGAAGGTGCCCCCCTGGGCGACGATGGGGACGCGCAGCGGCTTGCCGCAGCCCACGTCGGAGAGGTAGGTCCGGCAGATGGCGTAGGCCAGGCCCAGGAAGAGGTCGCGGGCCGCGAAGCCCAGGCGCGCCTTGTGGACGATGTCCGACTCCCCGAAGACGGCGCAGCGTCCGGCGATGCGGGCCGGGTCGCGCGACTCCAGGGCCACGTTGGCGAACTCCTCGATGGGGACCCGGAAGCGGCGGGCGACGGCCTCCAGGAAGGACCCGGTGCCGGCGGCGCACTTGTCGTTCATGGCGAAGTCGAGGCCCGTGTCCTTGACGGCGATGATCTTGGCGTCGTTGCCGCCGATGTCCATGACCGTGCCCACGTTGGGGACCCAGTAGCTGGCCCAGGCGTAGTGGGCGATGATCTCCGTGACCCGGCAGTCGGAGGTGTCCCGGTCGCCGCGGGTCACCACGTCCCGGAACAGCTCTCCCGCGCTCCCGGTCGTGCCGATGCCGTCCAGGCGCGCGCCGGGCGGCAGGTGTTCCCGCAACTTGGCCAGGGCCTTGAGACAGGCGCCCAGGGCGTCGCCGGCCGTGTCCACCGAGCCGACGGCGACGATCTCCACGTCCAGCACGCCGGCGTCCGGGGCGTAGGGACGGTCCAGGCTGCGGATGAGGGCGTACTTGGTCCCGCGCGAGCCGCCGTCCAGCCCGGCGAAGTAGCGGCCCGCCGAGTCGCGCCGCCGCCGGCCGCCCGGGTGGAGCACGTCGAAGGCCGGACCGCGGCGGGGCACCCGGATCACCGGGACGCGGAAGCTCCCGGCCGCCTGCGGGTACTCCTTCACGTTCTTCGGGTTCTGGGACCCCTCGCAGCGCCCGCCCAGCGTCTCCAGCACCCGCACCTCCCCGCCCACCACCTCGTAGGGCTGGGCCAGGTCGCAGGCGTTCTGGCAGCCGTGGCAGTAGCGGACGCGGCTGTCGTACTGCCGCTCGAAGAAGTCGGCGTTGAAGGCGGTGGCCAGGCCGGGGAGGGAGAGCATGGTGTCGCGCACGATCACGGCCATCCCCAGCGCCCCCACCACGTCGTTGTGGGGGGTGACGATGACCCGGGTGCCTAGGTGCTCCTCGAAGGCCTTCTTGACGGCGGCGTTGAAGGCGACCCCGCCCTGGAAGAAGACCGGCTCGCGCAGGGCCGTCCCCTGGACCACGTTGTTCAGGTAGTTGCGGACCATGGCCCGGCAGGCGCCCATCAGCCGGTCCTCCAGGGGCACGCCCTTCTGGGTCAGGTGGCGGAAGTCGCGCTTGGAGAAGACGGTGCAGGTGGCGTCGATGGTGGCGGGAAAGGTGGAGCGTAGGGCCAGGGGGCCGAACTGGTCCAGGGGGATGCCGGCCTCGTCGGCCAGCTGCTTCAGGAACTCGCCGGTCCCGGCCGAGCAGATCGTGTTCATGTTGAAGAAGGAGGGGATGCCGTCCTCCCCGAAGACAATTATTTTGGAGTCCTGGCCGCCCAGCTCGATGACCGTCCCGACCCGGTCGACGGTGACGGGCCGGCCGTCCGGCCCCGGTATCCGCACCTGGCCGCTCTTGACCAGGTGGGTGACGCCCACGGCGTGGGCGAAGATCTCCGTCCGCGCCAGGTCGGCCCCCACGATCTTCTTGGTCAGCTCGCGGCCGCTGCCCGTGGTCCCGATGCCGGCCACCTCGACCTCCGTCGAATCCAGGTACCGGCGGAAGGCGGCCTTGAGGGCGTCCAGTTGGGAGGGGAACTGGTCATGGCGTAAATAGACGGGGGTGCCCACCATGCCTCCCCCGGCGTCGATGCCCACCACCTTCACCGTGGCGGAGCCGATGTCGATACCCACGAAAGCCTTGGTCGCCATCGGGCGAGACCTCCTGTCCCCCCTAAAATGCCACCGTGGCCCCGAATTTATGGAAGTGGAGAGTGAGCGTCCGTTGCGGTCTCGCTGGCGGCTGATCTTCCATCGCCGTTATATCCTGCCGGCCGCCCGGGGTCAAGGAAAGGGCGGGCCGGGCACGTGGGCCGTGGTCAGGGCCGTCGCCCTCGCCCTCCTGCTCCTGTCGGTGGCCGCCTGGGGAGGAGGGGCGCGCGACGGCGGCCCCGACCGCGCCGCCACCCAGCTCTGGACCGAGTACGTGCGCCTCTTCGGCGTCGTCGCCGAGCCGCCGGCGGTCCTGCTCTATGAGGGGCAGAGGGCGTACCACGAGGCCGCCCGCCGGTTCGGGACCGATTTCCCGCAATGGTCCGGCGGGTTCTACGACTGCCACGGGCGCGTCCATGTGGTCAGGCAGGCGACGGCGGCCGCCGAGGCGGCCCTGCTGCGCCACGAGCTGGCCCACGCCCTGTTGGGGCGGTGCTCGGACATCCCCGTCTGGTTCCACGAGGGGTTCGCCGGCTACCTGGCCGCGGGAGGGGCGGTGGACGCGCCCGCCGAGGAACTGGCGCGCCGGTACCGCCAGACGGGGATCTACCTGCCCGAGGCCAGCTTCCTCACGGCGGGGCCGGGCCTGGTCTACGACGGGACCACCCTGGCCGTCCGGTACCTGGTGGCGACCCGCGGCGAGGAGCCCCTGCGGGAGCTGGTGCGCCGCCTGCGGCGGGGTGAGCCCTTCGAACAGGCCTTCCGCTCGGTGTACGCCATCGCCCCGGCGGGGCTGTACGCCGAGCTGTGGCTCGGCCAGCCCACCGCCCCCGGCCCCGCGGCGACGGGCCGGTAGCGGCCGGCCCGGAGGCAGTTGCCAGCGACGTAACACTTGTTCTAGTATTCGACATGAACGGTCAGGAACCGCCGGGTGGGGAGGCGAGCATGGAGGCAGCCGCGGGCGCGGCCGGGACGCGCAAGGCGGAGTTGCAGATCCGGTTCTCCGAGTTCGAGATCCCGCCCATGCAGGATGTGCTCCTGGTGGGGCGGCGGGCGCCCATCGGCCCCGAAGCGGCCCGGCGCATGGTGGACGCCGTCTGCCCGGACCAGTATGAGATCATCACCCTGGACCATCCCGTCTTCGAGGCCGCCGTGATCCGGCGGCCTCTTCTTCGGCTGGTGCCGGTGGAGAAGCTGGTGGCGGTCCTCATCGAGGAGGTGGGGCCGTTGGCGGCGGAGGACATGGTCGTCAAGGCCCAGGTCAAAGCGGTGGTCCAGGTCACCAGGGAGGTCGAGCTGTGAACCCGAGCGTCGGGGACATCATGACCGGTCCCCCGGTCACCGTCGGGCCGGAGGAGTCGGTGGCGCGCGCCGCCGCCCTCATGGAGCGGGAGCGGGTGGGAGGGCTGCCGGTGGTGGAGGACGGGCGGCTGGTGGGGATCATCATCTCCCGCGACGTGCGGCGCGCCCACCCGAACCGGCTGGTGGCGGACGTCATGACCGGGGAGGTGGTCAGCGTTCCCCCGGGCACGACCCTGTGGGAGGCGCGGGAGCTGCTAGAGAGACGGGGCATCGAGCGGCTGGTGGTGGTGGACGACGCCGGGGCGCCGGTAGGGGTGGTGACCAAGGCGGCGCTGTTGGCGGAGCTGAGCAAGCACGTGGACGCCCTGACCGGGTTGCCCGGCGCCTCCCACCTCCGCTGCGAGGCGGCCAGGCTCCTGGAGGAGGGCCGGGAGATCTCGGTGATCTTCCTCGACCTGGACAACTTCGGCGCCATCGACAAGGAGCTGGGCCACGCCCGCGGGGACGAGGTGCTGCGGGTGGTGGCGCGCGTGCTCAGGGACGCGGTGGGGGAGGGCGAGGGTCTTCTCGCCCGTTACGGGGGCGACGAGTTCGCCGTCGTCACCGACCGCCCCCGCGAAGAGGCCAAGCGGCTGGCGGAACGGTTGATCCGCGCCCTGGCCGAGGCGGAGTGGCCTGCGGGGCTGAAGGTGACGGCCTCGGCCGGCGTGGCGGGCGGGCGCCGGACGGGCGGGCGCGACCAGGGGACGGCGGCCGAGACGGTCGCCAACCTGGTCAACATGGCCAGCCTGGCCTCCACGGCCGCCAAGCGGGCCGGGGCGGGGGTGCTGGTGGCCGACCAGGTATCCCTGTGCGTGGCCAGCGCCTGACGGGCGCGGGCGGGGGCGGCCACCGCGGGCGGGTGCGCCGCCCCCGCTGCGTGGGTCCGTCAGGGGAGGTCGGCCGGGCAGCCGACCAGGGCGGCGTCACCCCGTTCCCCGGTGCGGACGCGCAGGGCGTCCTCCACGTCCACGACGAAGATCTTCCCGTCGCCCACCTTGCCGGTGCGGGCAGCGGCCGCCGCGGCGTCCAGCACCTGGTCGACCAGGTCGTCGGGGACCACCGTCTCGATCTTCACCTTCGGGATGAAGTCGACGCGGAAGGAGGTGCCGCGGTAGATCTGGGTCATCCCCTTCTGGCACCCCTGGCCACGCACGTCGCTCACCGTCAGCCCCGTGACGCCCGCCTGCTGGAGGGCGGCCACCACGTCGCCGAACTTCTCCGGCCGCACGATGATGGTCAGCAGCTTCATCGCCCGCTCACCCCCGGCCCGGCCGGCCGGACGGTCAGAGGCGCGCCCGGCGCGGCGGCCGGTTCCGTCCCGCCCAGCCCGGGCGGCAGGAAGTTGTAGCCGCTCTCCCCGTGCATGGTGAGGTCCAGCCCCGCCGTCTCCTCCTCCCGCGTGGCCCGCAGGGGGGTGAAGAGGCCGACCACCTTCAGGATCACGAAGGTCGCCACGGCGGCCAGGGCCCAGGAGGCCAGCACGCCGATCACCTGCTCCACCATCTGGGCCGGGTTGCCCAGGAGGAGACCGTCGTCCCCGGCGGGGTTGATCGCCTTGCTGGCGAACAGGCCGGTGGCCAGGGCGCCCCAGGTCCCGCCCACCCCGTGGACGCCGAAGACGTCCAGGGAGTCGTCATAGCCCAGGCGCGGCTTCAGGACGTTGACGGCCAGGTAGCAGAAGAGGCCGGCGCCGAAGCCGATGGCCAGGGAGGCGGGGACGCTGACGTAGCCCGAGGCGGGGGTGATGGCCACCAGGCCGGCCACCGCCCCGGTGGCGGCGCCCAGGACCGTCGGCTTGCCCCGGTGCGCCCACTCGATGAAGGCCCAGGTGAGGGCCGCCATGGCCGTGGCCGTGTTGGTGACGGCGAAGGCGATGGACGCCAGGCCGCCGGCCGTCAGGGCGCTGCCGGCGTTGAAGCCGAACCAGCCGAACCAGAGCAGGGCCGCCCCCAGCACGGTGAGGGGCAGGTTGTGGGGCGGGGAGACCTTCTCAGGGTAGCCGAGGCGGCGTCCGATGACCAGGGCGGCGATGAGGGCCGATACCCCGGAGCTGATGTGGACCACGGTGCCGCCGGCGAAGTCCAGGGCGCCCAGCTTCATCAGCCAGCCGCCGCCCCACACCCAGTGGGCCAGGGGGTCGTAGACGAGGGTGGCCCATAGGAGGCTGAAGATCACGAAGGCGGCGAAGCGCATGCGCTCCGCGAAGGCCCCGGTGATCAGCGCCACGGTGATGACGGCGAACATGGCTTGGAACATGGCGAAGGCCAGGTGAGGCACGGTGGCGCTGCCGCTCGGGTCCTGGCCCACGCCCCTGAAGAACAGGTAGTCCAGGCCGCCGATGAGACCGCCCTTGTCGGGCCCGAAGGAGAGCGTGTAACCCCACAGGACCCACTGGACGCTGATCAGGCAGAGGATGAAGAAGCTCTGCATGATGGTGGCCAGCACGTTCCGCTGGCCGACGAGACCGCCGTAGAAGAGGGCCAGGCCCGGCGCCGTCATGAGCATCACCAGCGCCGTCGAGGTGAGGAGCCAGGCCGTGTCCCCGGCGTTGATCTCAGGCATCCTTCTCTCCCTCCCGTCCAAGATTGGTCGTGGACCGGCTGCCGAGGCTGCGCGCGGCTGACGTCCCACCCCCTCCCCTCGGACGCGCCGCCCTCCCGCCAAAAGGAAGCGCCCGCGGCGTCCCGCCGGCCGCACCGGCCGGGGACACCCGGGCGCCCTTGCCCGCCGGCGGGACGGCGTCGTCCCGCCGCCTCCGGGGCGGACCTCTGCCCACCCCGATGTCAGTCAATATAGGCGTCTCTGCCGCAGAAGTCAATGGCCGGTGTAAGCTAACATTACATATAGCGTTGTTTTCGTCATCGAAAGGGTTATGTTTTGGCCATCCTGCGGCGATAACCTGACAGAAGGGCAGGGAGGCGCTCGTCGGGCGGTGCCGGCGGGCGCCGCGCGCCGGGCGCCGGGGCCGCGCCCGCACGTTGAGAGGGACGGGTCACATGACAGAACAGGGGCGCGGATCTAGCGCACCTTGTAAGTATACATGACAAAAATCCTTGTCAGCGCCTGCTAGTGAGTCATATACTCGGCTTGTAGCGGTCTTAAATTGACAGGAGGTGGAGCGAGGCGGCGCGAGGAGCGGGCTATGCTTCCCAAGGGTTGAACAGGCGATCGGGAAAGACGATGGAAGGGAGGGTGGCCGCCGGCCGGGGCCCGGGGACAAGGGGGTTGCCGGGGGCCGGCGGCGCAGGAAGATGGCTGTGACGGAAGACGTGTTGCGGAAGGAGAGCCCGGGGCAACTGTTCCTGGGGGCGCAGTCGGCCGGGGACGTGGTGAACCAGGTCCGCGCCCGCGGCATCAAGATGGTGGACCTGCGCTTCATCGACGTGCCGGGCATCTGGCAGCACACCACGATCCCGGCCAGCGAGCTGGACGAGAAGGTCTTCGTCAAGGGCATCGGGTTCGACGGCTCGAGCATCCGCGGGTTCCAGAGCATCCACGAGAGCGACATGCTCCTGATCCCGGACCCGACCACGGCCTTCGTGGATCCGTTCTGCGAGGTGCCCACCATCGCCATCATCTGTAACGTTAAGGACCCAGTGACGGGCGAGATGTACAGCCGCGATCCGCGCTACGTGGCGCAGAAGGCCGAGGAGTACCTAAAGAAGAGCGGCATCGCCGACGTCAGCTACTGGGGGCCCGAGCTGGAGTTCTTCTTCTTCAACGACGTCCAGTACAGCGTGGACCCGCACCGTTCCGGTTACGCCATCGACTCGCGGGAGGGCATCTGGAACACCGCCCGCAACAGCGAGCCGAACCTGGGCTACAAGATCCGGAACAAGGAGGGCTACTTCCCCGTCCCGCCCAGCGACACCTTCCAGGACCTGCGCAGCGAGGCCACGCTGCTCCTGGAGTCGCTGGGCATCCGCGTGGAGATGCACCACCACGAGGTGGCCACCGCCGGCCAGACCGAGGTGGACATGCGCTTCGACACCCTGACGCGCATGGCCGACAAGGTCCTCATGTACAAGTACGTGATGAAGAACGTGGCCCGGCGGCACGGCCTCACGGTCACCTTCATGCCCAAGCCGCTGTTCGGCGACAACGGCAGCGGCATGCACACCCACCAGAGCCTGTGGAAGGGCGGCACCAACCTCTTCTATGACGGGCAGGGCTACGCCGAGCTGAGCCGGACCGCCCTGTACTACATCGGCGGGCTGCTGAGCCACATCGACACGGTGCTGGCCTTCGCCAGTCCCACCACCAACTCGTACAAGCGGCTCGTGCCCCACTACGAGGCGCCGGTCAACGTGGCCTTCAGCCGGCGCAACCGCAGCGCGGCCATCCGCATACCGATGTACGAGACGGGGCCGGAGGCGGCACCCTCCAAGCGCATCGAGTTCCGCCCGCCCGACCCGAGCTGCAACCCCTACCTGGCCTTCGCAGCCATGCTCATGGCGGGCCTGGACGGCATCCGGCGCAAGATCGACCCGACGGAGGCCGGGTTCGGCCCCCTGGACAAGAACATCTACGAGCTCAGCCCGGAGGAGCAGGAGAAGGTGCGCAGCGTGCCCGGGTCGCTGTCCGCGGTGCTGGACGCCCTGGAGCGCGACCACGAGTTCCTCCTGGAGGGCGGGGTGTTCACGCCCGACCTGATCGAGGCCTGGCTGGCCCAGAAGCGCAAGGAGGCGCAGGAGGTGGCCATCCGGCCGCACCCTTACGAGTTCTACCTCTACTACGACATCTGAGCCGGGGGTCGGCCGTCGCGGGGGGATGGGTCATGGCTGGCCGCAGGGTTCTCGTCCTCGGGGCGGAGGGGCAGCCGCTCCTCTGCCAGCGCCTGCGACAGGCGGGTTACGAGCCGCTGGGCGCCCCCCTTGAGGGCGGGGTGGAGCGGTATCTGGACGAGGCCCGGCCGGACCTGATCCTCCTCCCCGCGGCGGCCGGTGCCGCCGACGCCACCCGCGTCCTGCAGGAGCGCGCCTCCGTCCCGGTCGTCTGGGTCATCGACCAGGCGTCGCGCGAGCTGGTGGAGGAGGCAGGCGCGTGCGGGGTGGCGGCGGTGGTCCGGGCCGGCGCCGACTCCCTCGAGCTGGCGCTGACGCTGGAGGTGGCGCGCCGCGCCTTCGCCAGCCGGGAGGAGCTGCGCCGCACCGTGGCGCGGCTGGAGGAGGCGCTGGCCACCCGCAAGCTGGTGGAGCGGGCCAAGGGGTTGCTCATGGAGCGGCACGGCCTGGCCGAGGCCGAGGCGTACCACCGGCTGCGCCGGCTGGCCATGAGCAGCCGCCGCCCGCTGCGCGAGGTGGCCGAGCTGGTGATCGGCCTGGTGGACCCCGATTCCCGCTCCCGCGAGCCGCGGCGGGAGACGCCCAAGGGGGCGAGCCGGTGAAGAAGCTGGAGATCGTCATCCGCCCCGAGCGGCTTCAGGACGCCGTGGACGCCCTGGTGCGGTCCGGGGTGCCGGGGATGACCGTCATCGACGTGAGCGGCCACGGCCGGCAGAAGGGGTACGCGGCGCCGCCGCGCGTGGTGGAGCTGGTGCGCGGCCGCCTC
>JBBIPI010000042.1:0-10350 GCA_037442985.1 Clostridiales bacterium | reverse complement strand
CATCGCCTTGCGCGCCGGGTCGAAGGGCGACTCGGCCACGCGCGGGTGGCGCGCCCGCAGGGCGTCCCCGTCCACCCCGGCGCGCGCCGCGGCGCGCAGGAGCGCCAGTTCCGTCGGGTCGCCGCCGCTCAGGCGCGCGTCGTTGCAGAGGACCATGGCCTCGAAGAGCCGCCGCACCGCCGGGGAGGAGGCGGCGTCGCCGGCCAGGGCCGGGCCTTCGGCCGCGACCCTGTGGCGGCGCCCGGCGGCGTAGAGCGAGCGCACCTCCATCTCGTTCCACGTCAGGGTGCCCGTCTTGTCGGTGCAGATGACCGTGGCGCAACCGAGCGTCTCGACGGCGGAGAGGCGGCGGATCACGGCGCGGCGGGCGAGCATGCGCTGGGTGCCGAGGGCCAGGACGATGGTCACCACCGCCGGCAGCCCCTCCGGGATGGCCGCCACGGCCAGGCTGACGCCCGCCAGCACCATGGTCAGGGGCGGCTCGCCGCGCGCGAACCCGGCGGCGACCACTAGGCCGGCCAGCCCCAGACAGGCGGCCACCAGGTAGCGGCCGAGCTGGGCCAGCCGCCGCTGCAGCGGCGTCGGCCCCTCGCCGCTCTCCTGCAGCAGGCCGGCGATGCCGCCCATCTCCGTCTCCCGGCCGGTGGCCACCACCAGGGCCCGGCCGCGGCCGCGGGTGACGACGGTGCCCTGGTACACCATGTTGGGCCGGTCGCCCAGGGAGCGTCCCTGTCCCTCCGCCAGGGTGACCGCCTTCTTGGACACCGGCACCGACTCGCCCGTCAGGGCCGACTCGTCCACTTCCAAGGCGGCCGCCTCGACGACCCTGGCGTCTGCCACCACCCGGTCGCCGGCCTCGAGGAGCAGCACGTCGCCGGGCACCACCTCGGCGGCGGGGATCTCCCTCACCCGGCCCTCCCGCAGGACGCGCGCCACGGGCGCCAGCAGGCGGCGGAGGGAGGCGAGGGAGCGCTCGGCGCGCAGCTCCTGGACGGCCCCCAGGGCGGCGTTGAGGAGCACGATGGCGCCGATGGCAGCGGCGTCCGCCACCTCGCCGAACAGGAGCGAGAGGCCGGCGGCGGCCACGAGGATGAGGACCATGACGTCCCCGAATTGCCCGACCACGATGGCCCAAGGGGACGGGCCGCCGCCTTCCGGGAGCAGGTTGGGACCGTAGGCCGCCAGGCGCCGGGCGGCCGTGCGGGCGTCGAGGCCCCGCTGCAGGTCGCCGCCGACGCGCAGGGCCACCTCCGCCGGGCTCAGCCGATGCCACTCGGCCCGGCCGGCGGAGGTATCGTCCTGCTTGCCTGGCGCCACAACCGTCCCCGTGCGACCCATGTCCTCACTCTATCACAAGGTGCGGCGCCGGGCGGGCGCGGGCCCCTGGCGCCGCACCCGTGTCGCCGTCCGACCCAACATGTATATGACCGGCCGCGGGGACGACATGCCGGAACGGCCCGGGCGGCCGGCTCGGACCGTTCCCGGGGCGAGGGTGCGCATGTTGAATGAAATAAAAAAGGCAGGGGCCGGGACTCCCTGCCTTGTTTTCGGCGGCGGCCGCTCGCGGCCCCCGGCCCCTGCAGGCGTACCCGTAACGCTCCTGGCCGCACCACGGCCGCCCTTTCACTATTCATTATACTCCGACAGCCCGTCCGCGCAACCCCCCATCCCCGCTGCGGGCGCTGGGCTGTGCGCTAAAATGGCCTGGGAAGCCGGGAGGGGGCGGCGAGGCCGATGCGCTGGCTGCTGCTGATCCACGTCCTGGCGGCCGTGGCCTACCTTGGCCCCAGTCTGGGCGGGACGTTCATGTACCTCTCCGCCCGGCGCCAGGGGGACCGGCGGTTGATCCTGTGGACCCTGCGCCAGTCGCTGATCCTCTACAACGTCGAACACGCCGCCCTCCTGGTCCTGCTGGGCAGCGGCCTGGCCATGCTGGCGCTGGGGAAGTGGGCCCTGCTCGCCACGGCCTGGGTGCGGTGGAAGCTGGCCGTGGTAGCGGGGATCATCCTGCCCGTGGAGGTGTGGGACGTGGTGGCGGTGAACGTCCTCCTCGCCCGCGCCCTGCGTCAGGCGGCGCCGACCCGGGGGCGCCGCCGCTACGCCGCGCCCTGCGCGTCCACGACCGGGTGCTCACCGTGGGCGGCGCCCTGTTCACGGCCGGCGTGCTGACGGTGCTGGCCCTGGCGGTGACCAAGCCGGCCTGACGGCGGCGCCGTGCGCGCCGCGCCGAAGTCACCGAAGGAGGTGCCTGCGTTGCTCGCTCGGCGCTGGGCGGGGGCTGCCCTGCTGGTCTCGGCGGCTGTGAACCTGGCGGCGGCGCTGCTGATGCGCCTCGTCCTGGCTGAGGCCCTGCCCGCCGGCAGCACCGAGGCGGGGCGACTCGCCTACGTCGCCGCCCACCGGGAGGCGGTGGTGGCCTCTTGGGGGGTGTGGGTCGCCGCCACCGTCACCCTCCTCCTCGCCCTCTGGGCGCTGGCCTCCGCCCTGGACGCGGCCCGTCATCCTTACCTGCCCTTCGCCTTCGCCCTGGCCTGCGTCGGCGCCTCCCTAGACATCGCCGCCGACGTCATTCAGATGTCCGCCCTTCCCGCCCTAGCCGAGCTCTCCGCCGACCCGGACCCGTCCGCGTCCGCGGCGGCCCGTGCCTCCTTCCGGGCCTGGGAGGCGGCGGCCGTCGCCCTCACCGGCGGCGCGGGGAACACCCTGTACGCCCTGGCCGGCACGCTTTACGCGGTGGCCGCCTTCCGCACCGCCTGGTTCCCCCGCTGGCTCGCCTGGTGGGGCGCCGCCGTGTGGGCGGCAGCGTGGACGGCAAGCGCCGCCCTCATCTGGGCGCCGGCCTTCCTGCCCCTGACGGTGGGGACCACCATGGTCATGTACGTAAGCTGGGCGGCGGCAACCGGCCTGTCCCTGCTCCGCGGACACGGCGAGCCCGCGCCGCTGCGCCGGCCGGACTAGGGGTCCACCTCGTCGAGATGGTAGAAGCCGTGCTGGCCCATCAGCTCGATGAGCTTAAGGGGGTAGCGCGAGTCGGTGGCATACCCGGCGCGTCGGCGGGACGCCGGTTCACACGCGGACATGACGCCCGGCTCCGCTCCTCCTTCAGCTTCCCGACCAGGGCGGCTATCATTGAGACGAGACCCCGTAACCACAGCACGCGGACCCGCGCCGCACCCCGGCGCGGGCACGCGGCCACGGGAGGGACCCCCTGATGGGCAACGCGCTGTGCGACATCTGCGGCGAGCGACCAGCCACGGCCCGGGTGACCGTCATCCGCGACGGGCGGCGGGAGACGTACAACGTCTGCGACGAGGACTACCGGCGCGTCCGCGCCCGCCAGCTCCTCTCCCCCTTCGAGTCCCTCTTCGCCGGCGGCTGGCTGGGCGACTGGCTGGACGAGGCCCTGGGGGCCGCCTTCGGCGACGCCCTGGGCGACCTGCTCGAGGAGGGGCCCCTACCCCACGGCCGCGGCGGTCGCTGGCGGCGCCGGCACGAGGCGGCGGACATCGAGCGCTTCCTGAGCGACCACGCCCGCGAGCTACTGCGCCAGGCGGCCCGCACAGCGCGGGACTTCGGCCGCCGCGAGGTGGACACCGAGCACCTGCTCTACGCCTTGGCCGACAGCGACGTGGTCCAGGCCATCCTCAAGCCGCTCAAGGTGAGCGCCGCCGACCTCAAGGGGTACATCGAGCACAACGCCCCTTGCGGCGCCGACGGGTCCCGGCGGGAGGCCCGGGACGAACGGGCGGTGCCCCTCGAGGTGGCCGTGTCGCCGCGGGTGAAGACGGCCCTGGAGCTGGCCTTCGAGGCCGCCCGCGACCTGGGCCACGGCTACGTCGGGCCGGAGCACCTGCTCATCGGCCTCGCCGAGGAGCAGGACGGGCTGGCCGGCGAGCTGCTGCGCAAGATGGGCCTGACGCCCCAGGCGCTGCGCCAGGCCACGGAGAAGACGGTGGGGCGCGGCGCGCGCGACCGGCGCTACGAGCACCCCGCCCGCACGCCCACCCTGGACAGGTACGCCCGCGACCTGACCCGCCTGGCCCGGGAGGGGCGGCTCGACCCGGTCATCGGGCGCGAGGAGGAGATCGAGACCACCGTCGAGATCCTCTCCCGGCGCACCAAGAACAACCCGGTGCTCATCGGCGAGCCGGGGGTGGGCAAGACGGCCATCGTGGAGGGGCTGGCCCAGCGCATCGCCGCCGGCGAGGTGCCCGAGGTCCTGCGCGACAAGCGGGTGGTGGAGCTCAACCTGAACGCCCTCGTGGCCGGCACCAAGTACCGGGGTGAGTTCGAGGAGCGCATGAAGCGCATCCTCGACGAGATCACGGCCAACAAGGACCACCTGATCGTCTTCATCGACGAGCTGCACACCATCGTCGGCGCCGGGGCCGCCGAGGGGGCGGCCGACGCGGCGAACATCCTCAAGCCGGCCCTGGCCAGGGGCGAGCTGCACCTGATCGGCGCCACCACCCTCAACGAGTACCAGAAGCATATCGAGAAGGACGCCGCCCTGGAGCGCCGCTTCCAGCCGGTGCTCGTCTCCGAGCCCTCGGTGGAGGAGACGGTGGAGATCCTGAACGGCCTCCGGGACAAGTACGAGGCGCACCACAAGGTGAAGATCACCGACGAGGCGATCCGCGCCGCCGCCGAGCTCTCCAGCCGCTACATCACCAACCGCTTCCTCCCCGACAAGGCCATCGACCTGATCGACCAGGCGGCCTCGCGGGTGCGCATCCTCTCCACCTCCCAGTCCGAGCGGATGCGGGAGTTAGAGGAGGAGATCGCCCGCCTGCGGCGCGAGGAGGAGGCGGCCGCCTCCCGGCGCCAGTACGACGAGGCCAAGCGGCTCCAGGAGCAGATCCAGGCGCGGCAGAAGGAGCTGGACGAGGCGACGGAGGCCTGGCGGCGGGAGAAGGGCGTCCGCACCCCGGAGGTGCGCCGGGAGCACGTGGCCCAGGTGGTGTCCAAGCTCACCGGCATCCCGGTCACGGAGCTCACCGAGGAGGAGCGGGAGCGCCTCCTCAAGCTGGAGGAGAAGCTGCACGAGCGGGTCATCGGCCAGGAGGAGGCGGTGCGCGCCGTGGCCGACGCGGTGCGCCTGGCCCGCGCCGGCCTCAAGGAGGGCCACCGGCCCGTCGCCACCTTCCTCTTCCTCGGCCCCACCGGCGTGGGCAAGACGGAGCTGGCCAAGGCCCTGGCCTGGGCCGTCTTCGGCGACGAGGACGCGATGGTCCGCCTGGACATGAGCGAGTACATGGAGCGCCACACCGTCGCCCGGCTCATCGGCGCGCCCCCCGGCTACGTCGGCTACGAGGAGGGCGGCCAGCTCACCGAGCGGGTGCGCCGCCGCCCCTACAGCGTCATCCTCCTGGACGAGATCGAGAAGGCCCACCCGGACGTGCACAACATCCTCCTGCAGGTCTTCGACGACGGCCGCCTCACCGACGGCAAGGGCCGGGTGGTCGACTTCAGCAACACGATCATCATCGCCACCTCCAACCTGGGCGCCGACCTGATCCAGGCCCAGCTCGCCCTGCCCGAGGCGGCGCGCAAGTCGTACCAGGCCCTGAAGGAGGACCTGATGGGCGTGCTGCGGCGCCACTTCCGGCCCGAGTTCCTGAACCGCATCGACGAGATCATCGTCTTCCACGCCCTGGACCGGGAGCAGATCCGGCGGATCGTGCGCCTGCAGCTAGACCGGGTGGCGGCCACCGCGCGCGGCCAGGGCGTCGCCCTGGAGTTCGACGACTCCCTGGTGGACCACCTGGCCGAGGTGGGCTACCAGCCCGAGTTCGGCGCCCGGGAGCTGAAGCGGCGGATCAAGGCGGAGGTGGAGACGCGGCTGGCCCGCGAGCTGCTGGCCGGCGCCGTCGCCGCCGGCGACACGGTGCGCCTGCGCTGGGACGGCGAGGCCGGCGAGGTGAAGGTGGAGAAAGCGGCCCCCGCCCCGGCGCAGGGGTGAGCGCGGCAGGCGGCCCTCCAGCGCTGGGACGCCCCTCACCCGCCGGCGAGCGGGGCCTTCCGGCGTGGGGCGCGGCCCCGCCACCCCGCTCAACGGGTCGGACCTTTGCCACCGCGGAGGACTCGGAACGGCGACGGGGAGGAAGGGCCCCGCGGAGCGGGGGCCGGACTCGCCAGGGCCACCTTAACCTTGTCCAGGACTGACTCCAGGAGGACCCGCCACCGCCGCTGCCGGGCGCGGCCGGCCTCCGCGGCCACGGCTTCGGCCAAGGCCTCCCACTCCTCATCGGTGGCTTCCAGACGCACCGCCTCGGCTCCAACGAGGACGGCGCGCAGCACCACGGCCTGCTCCTCCCGCGAGAAGGACGGGGACGAGCGGCGCAGCGCCGCGTACTCGGACGCGGACAAGACGACGGCGCGCAGGCCGCCCGGGGGCCGCGGTGACGGCCGATGAGCGGCGAAGTCCCAAGGGGTGTTCTCCCAGCCGTGAATGAGGCCGTCGTCCCCGCAGGTCTCGCACCACCATTCGATGATCCCGTCCTTGCGCCGGAGCACCCACACAGGGCCAGGGCAAGGTGTGCGGCCCGGCCTGCGCCGGCAAGGGAGTCCCGTGGGGACCGGCGCCTCCTCGGGATGCTGGGAAGCGGCCGCCACAATGGAACCCAGGTATGCGGCGAACCTCCCCACCCGCCCGCCGACCACGGGCAGCCGCCGCTCATCCAGGTAATGGGGCATGTAGGTCACGTACAGCGCCGTCACCTCCCCGACACCCTCATTCGGCACGAACCGCCCGATTCCTTGCCGTAGGCGACGCCGCCTCCAGATCGTCAACCAGCGCGAGCCGCCCCGGGGACCGGCAGGCGACACCCCCGCCCGCGCGGTGGGGAGGCCCCGCACCCCACAGGGCCACCCCTGGCTCGACTAGGCCATATGGCCCGGCCGGGCACGATCGATTCCCATGTCACCCACGCGCCCCGGGGTTAGCGATCACGGTAGTTCCTTGACGGGATGGCGCACCGGATAGCCGCGGGACGCGGCGTTCCTGAGGAAGCGCTCGTCCAGCGTGAAAAGGGGACAGCCCTCCCGGAGGGCCAGGGCGAGATAGGCCACGTCCCGGGTGCGGGATACCCGCAGCTCCCGCGCCAGGTGCAGGGCCTGCAGGTGCATCTCCCGGGATGCCCGCAGGCCCACCCGCAAGCGGAGCGCCTCGATGAGGGCGGCTTCGGCGGTTTCCGGGGAGACGAGCCCCGCAAACTCGAGGTGGCGGATGGCCGTGGTCACCTCGAAGGGCATGAGGTGAGGGGCGAGAGGCTCGGTGATCCCGCGCAGCCAGCGGCGCACCTCGGCATGGTGCTCCTGTCCCGGCACGACGGCTCTCACCAGGACCGAGGCGTCCAGGACCGCCTTCACCGGCCTTCACCTGCCAGGTCGGTGACACGGGCGGCCTCGGCTTCCTCCAGACCGCGCAGGATCTCCTCCGTGGGCACTGACACACCCTCCACCGTCAGTCGCCTCATCAAGGGCTCGGTGGCCTCCACCCACGCCTGCGGGGGCAGGGTGCCCTCGCTCTGCCTCGCCTCCACGAGGAACCGCCGCAGGGCCTCGCGGATCAAGGCGCTGGCGCTGGGGGGAACGGCGAAGGTCCGGCGGTACTCTTCCAGTTCCCGCGCCAGGTCCTCCCCCAAATAAAACGTCGTCTCCGGACGCCTCCGACCGGCCACCACCTGCCACCTCCCCCAACACTATACCACAGGCACGTTTGCTACGTGGTATAGCACGTCCCGCCGGACTCCTTCTACCTCCCCCTTCCCCCGGCCCGGCGGGCAGCCATGTCGGGGGCAGGGCCGAAAGGGCTCTCCGGTTGTCCTCCACATGCGGCAGGACGAGCGCCACGCATAGGGTCTATGCGCGGCGCGCATAGAGTCTCCGCGCGGCGCGCACAGTGCCTTTGCGCGGTGCGCATAGCCCCCACCGCCAGCGACGGCAACGCCCCGGGGCCGCGCCCCGGCACTCTCGGCCCCGCTCCGGGTGCCCTGGCGGCGCCGCTACCCGGAGCTTATCAAGCGTTGACGGCCCATCGCTTGAAGAGCCCATGCCCGTCCTGGTCCGGGGGGCGCTGGCCCCATGTGCAGTTCGAGGCCATCCATCCTTGCCTCGACGGGAACGGCCGCGTGGGCCGGCTCCTCGTCACCCCCATCCTGTGCGCCTCCGGCGCGCTGAGATACCGCCAGTACCAGGCGATCCTCAGCGAGGGCACCGAACCCCTCCCCGGAGAGGGCGCCGAGACCTTACCCGCCGATGACGCCGAGCCCCGCTGACAGCACCCCGTCGGCTGCCAGCCTCGTGGAGGGGGTAAGCGCGGCCACCGGAGTCCGCATCGTCCCCCATATTTGTCTAATCTAATCCGCAAAAGTGGGGTACAATTGAGAGGAGAGAACGACACGCCGTGAGGGGAGCGCATATCCGGTGCTGGACCGGCTGCGCGACCTGAACCCCTGGTGGAGGGAGCCAGCGGCCATCGGCACCTCACCACGCCCCTCAGTTGGCGGAGCCTGGCCGGCGAGATGGGCGTTGCCCCGGCCACCGCGGAAGAGTATGTCCGCCTGCTCTCGGATTCCTTCGTCCTCCTCACCGTCCACTTCTGGGACCCGGCCCGCCGGAGCTGGTCGCCCCGCAAGCAAAAAAAGGTATACTTCACCGACCCGGCGTGGGCCCGCGTCCCCTCCCTCCTCCTTGGGGGAGGGCCGCCCCCCTCCCCCACTTGGTGGAAGGCCTCGTCGCCGTCGCCCTCTACCGCGCCGCGGAGCCCGCGCCGGTGGAATCCTCCGCCACACCCCAGCGCGTCTTCTACTGGCGCTCGACGGGCGGCCGCGAGGTGGATTTCCTCGTGCGCGCCTTGCCGGCGGAGCCAACCGGGCGGCAATTAGGCGAGGAATCCCGCGCGCTGCCGCTTCCCGGTTCCCCCGGATCCCCCGGTCTGTCCGGTCCCGCCGGTCGCGGACCCCGGGAAGCATTGCTCCCTATCGAGGTCAAGTTCCAGGCCAGCGTGTCAGGCCACGACCGGGAAGCGTTGCGGCGGGCCTTCGGCCGGGGGCTCCTCCTGAGCCGCGACACCCTGGACCTGACCGGCCCGGTGCGCACCATCCCCGTCCCCCTCTTCCTCTGGCTCCTCCGGAGCGAGGCAGACGCGCCGGCCAGCCCCTGAAGCCGCCGCAGCGCGCGGTCCCAGCCCCGCGACGCGACGCCGTCGCTTGACCGCCATGCCCATCACCTCCCCGGCGCCCGGCGAAGGGAGCGCGGAGACGCGATTCCCCAGCGTCCGGCCATGACGCCCCGCCGTTTCGCCCACTTGCCCTCCTGACCAGGCTCCTGGGCGACCCACTCCTCACCCGATCCGTTAAACTCTGGTCCAGGGGGCCAAGCCTGTGGCACTGGTAGACATCTGGACGACATCGAGGAACCAGATAGAGGACAAGAGCGTGGCCCAGATCGTGGCCTTCGCCGGTGACGGGCGCCTGCGGGACGGCGGCGACGCGTCGCGTGAGTTCCGGGAGTTCCTCGCGGTCGTGCCCACGGAGAGGCTGGCCAGGTACGCCGATCAGTGCCTGACCGACCGCTTCGAGGACAGCGGACTGGTCCTGCAGGACATCGTCAACGAGGTCGGGAGGCGGCTGGGGTTCGACGTGACCCACGGCCGCTACCGTGGTAGCGCCGGCCATGTCGGGTACGACGGGCTGTGGCGCGCACCCGAGCACACCCTGGTGGTCGAGGTGAAGAAGACGGATGCTTACCGGTTCGACTTGGAGACACCGGTCGGGTACAGGCGCTCGCTGATCCGCTCCGGGGACCTCGCTGACGACGCGTCCTCGATCCTGATCGTGGTCGGGCGGGAGGAAACAGGCGGGCTCGAGGCCCAGATCCGCGGCTCACGCTATGCGTGGGATGTCCGCCTCATCAGCGTGGACGCCCTGCTCCGCTTGCTCCGGCTCAAGGAAGCGACGGAGGACCCCCGCATCCATCAACAGATCCGGTCCGTCCTCGTGCCGCGGGAGTTCACCAAGCTCGACGGCATCATCGACCTGGTCTTCGCCGCGGCCGAGGACGTGCAAGGAGAGACGGCCGAGGAATTGGGGCCGGAGAGCGGGGAAACCCTCGAGCCGGCCAAAGCCCCCTCCCCCGCCACCGCGGGGAGAGGAGGGAGGGCACCGAAGTTCACGCCGGTGGCGTTCCACGACGCCTGCGCGGCGAGGATCGAGCGCCATCTGGGCCGGCTGCGTATTCCGACGAATTCGTCCAGTGATTCCGATTCATCGCGACCAGTGATTCCGATTCAAAGCGACCACTGCTCGCGGCGAGGCGACGCCGGCGCTTCTCATTGTGCACACTGGT
>JBBIPI010000041.1:0-10577 GCA_037442985.1 Clostridiales bacterium | reverse complement strand
GGACAAGGGCGACTTCGTGGGCCGCGAGGCGCTGCGGCGGGCGGCGGCAGAGGGCCCGCGGCGCCGGCTGGTCGGGCTGGAGCTGCGGGAACGGGGCGGCGTGCCGCGCCACGGCTACCCCGTGCTGGCCGCGGGACGGCCGGTCGGGGAGGTGACCAGCGGCTCCTTCGCGCCCACCCTTGGCCGGCCGGTGGCCATGGCCCTGGTGGGCGCCGAGTGGGCGTCGCCCGGGACGCGGCTCGCCGTGGGGATCCGGGGGCGGGAGGTGGCGGCGGAGGTGGTGTCCCTCCCCTTCTACCGCCGCGTCCGGAAGCCGGGGCGCTCCCCTGGGTGACGTCGTCTGAGAGGAGGTAGCCGATGGTTCCGGAGGAGCTGCGCTACACGCGCGAGCACGAGTGGATCCGCGTCGCCGGCGCGCGGGGCACCGTGGGGATCACCCACTATGCCCAGGAACAGTTGGGCGACGTGGTGTACGTCGAGCTGCCCGAGGTCGGGAGCGAGGTGAAGGCGGGCCAGCCCTTCGGGGTGGTGGAGTCGGTCAAGAGCGTCTCGGACCTCTACGCCCCGGTGAGCGGCCGGGTGGTGGCGGTGAACGAGCGGCTCAAAGATGCCCCGGAACTGGTGAACCAGGACCCGTACGGCGACGGCTGGCTGATCGAGGTGGAGCTGGCCGATCCGGCCGAGCTGGACCGGCTGCTCTCGGCCGGCGACTACCGCCGGCTGGTGGAGTGAGGCCCTTGGCCTACCTCCCGCACACCGACGCCGACCGGCGGGAGATGCTGGCCGCCCTGGGGCTGCGCGACGTCGAGGAGCTGTTCGCCGAGGTCCCCCCGGAGGTCCGGCTGGGGCGGCCCCTGGACCTGCCGCCGGCCCTGGCGGAGCCGGAGGCCCTGGCCCTGCTCCGCCGCCTGGCGGCCTGCAACGCTGACCCCGACCGGCATGCCTGCTTCCTTGGGGGCGGCGCCTACGACCACCACGTGCCGGCTGCCGTCGTCCACCTCCTCTCCCGCGGCGAGTTCCTGACCTCCTACACCCCCTACCAGGCGGAGATCAGCCAGGGCACCCTCCAGGCGATCTACGAGTTCCAGTCCCTCGTCTGCGCCCTCACCGGCCTGGACGCGGCCAACGCCTCCCTGTACGACGGCGCTAGCGCCCTGGCGGAGGCGGCGCTCCTGGCCTGCCGGGCGACGGGGCGGCGGCGCCTGCTCGTGTCCGCCACCGTCAACCCGGCGTACCGCCAGGTGCTGCGGACGTACGCCGCCGGGCCGGGCCTGCCCGTCGAGGAGGTCCCGGCGCGGGAGGGCGTCACCGACACCGGGGCCCTGGCGGCCGCCCTGGCGCGGGGCGAGCCGGCGGCGGCCGTGCTCCTCCAGGAGCCTAACTTCTTCGGCGCCCTGGAGCCGGTGCGGGAGGCATCCGACCTGGCCCGCCGGCAGGGCGCCCTCTTCGTGGCGAGCGTGGACCCGGTCTCGCTGGGCCTTTTGGCCCCGCCCGGGGAGTACGGCGCCGACGTGGCCGTGGGCGAGGGCCAGGCGCTCGGCTGCGGGCTCAGCTTCGGCGGGCCGTACCTGGGGTTCATGGCGGTGCGCGAGGCGTACCTGCGCCAGCTCCCCGGGCGCGTGGTGGGCGCCACCGTGGACGCCCGGGGCCGCCGCGGCTTCACCCTCACGCTGCAGGCGCGGGAGCAGCACATCCGCCGGGAGCGGGCCACCTCGAACATCTGCACCAACCAGGCGCTCATGGCCCTGGCCGCCACCATCCACCTGTCGCTCCTCGGCCCCGCGGGCCTGCGCCGGCTGGGTGAGCTGTGCCTCGAGAAGGCCCACTACGCGGCGGAGCGCCTGACGGCCGTTCCGGGCGTCTCCCTGGCCTGGGAGCGCCCCTTCTTCAAGGAGTTCGCCTTGCGGCTGCCCCGCCCCGCCCGGGAGGTCCGGGCGGCGCTGGCGGCCCGCGGCTTCCTCGTGGGGCCGGTGGCGCCGGCCGAGGGGGAGGACCTCCTGCTGGTGGCCGTCACCGAGAAGCGCACGCGGGCGGAGATCGACGGCCTGGCCGCCGCCCTGGAGGAGGTGTGCCGTTGACCGGCCCGGAGCCGCTGGTCTTCGAGCTCTCCCGGCCCGGGCGGCGCGGCTGGAGCCTGCCCGACCCGGACGTCCCCGCGCGGGGCGCGGCCGCCCTGCTGCCGGCGGACCGGCTGCGGCGCGCGCCCCCGGCCCTGCCGGAGCTGTCCGAACCCCAGGTGGTGCGGCACTTCACGCGCCTCAGCCACCTCAACCACAGCGTGGACGGCGGCTTCTACCCCCTGGGCTCCTGCACCATGAAGCACAACCCGCGGGCGAACGAGGAGGCGGCGCGCCTGCCAGGCTTCGCCGCCCTCCACCCCCATGTCCCGGAGGAGCTGGCCCAGGGGGCGCTGCAGCTCATGTGGGAGCTGGAGCTCTACCTGTGCGAGATCGCGGGCCTGGCCCGCGCCTCGCTCCAGCCGGCGGCCGGGGCGCAGGGGGAGCTGGCCGGGCTGCTCATCATCCGCGCCTACCACGAGCACCGCGGGGAGGGGGCGCGGCGGCGCAGGGTGATCGTGCCGGACTCGGCCCACGGCACCAACCCGGCCAGCGCCGCCATGTGCGGTTACCAGGTGGTGCAGGTGCGCTCCGACGCCCGCGGCGGCGTGGACCTCGAGGACCTGCAGCGGGCGCTGGACGGCTCGGTGGCCGCCCTCATGCTCACCAACCCGAACACCCTGGGCGTCTTCGACGAGAACATCCACGTGATCGCCCGCCGGGTGCACGAGGTCGGCGGCCTGCTCTACTACGACGGGGCCAACGCCAACGCCATCCTGGGCATCTCGCGCCCGGGCGACATGGGCTTCGACGTGGTCCACTTCAACCTGCACAAGACCTTCTCCGCCCCCCACGGCGGCGGCGGTCCGGGCGCCGGCGCGGTGGCGGTGCGGGAGGACCTGGTCCCCTTCCTGCCGGTGCCGCTGGTGGAGCGGGAGGAGGTGCCGTCCGCGGAGGGTGGCGCGCCCCGGCACCGGTTCCGGCTTGACTACGACCGGCCCCTGTCCATCGGCCGGCTGCACGCCTTCTACGGCAACTTCGGCGTCCTGGTGCGCGCCTATACCTACATCCGGATGCTGGGCCCCGAGGGCCTGCGGCGGGTGAGCGAGGACGCCGTCCTGAGCGCCAACTACCTCCTGCACCGGCTGCGGGACCTGTTCGAGGTGCCCTACGACCGGCGGTGCATGCACGAGTTCGTCGTCTCCGCCCGCCGCCTGAAGGCCGAGACGGGCGTGCGCGCCCTGGACGTGGCCAAGCGCCTGCTGGACTACGGGATGCACCCGCCCACCGTCTACTTCCCCCTCATCGTGGAGGAGGCGCTGATGGTGGAGCCCACGGAGACGGAGCCGAAGGAGATGCTGGACCGCTTCGCCGACGCCCTGGCCGAGATCGTGGCCGAGGCGCGCCGGGAACCCGAGCGGGTGAAGGGCGCGCCCTGGACCACGCCGGTGGGGCGGCTGGACGAGGCGCTGGCGGCGCGGAAGCCCGACCTGCGCTGGCGCCGATCGCTGGACCGGACGGCACCACAAGCCGGTGAGCAGGGCACACCACCGTCTGAACAGGCTCCGTAGAACCATTCGCCGCTTTTAGTTGTTGAAGAGATGAAGAGGCGTTGCGGCCCAACGGCTCCAAACAACTTACCACCAGGGGTACTCAGCAACATAACAACACGTCTGTTGCCGTGATCAACTTTCCCGTCTTCGGGCCGAACCATATAAGGACGGAATCCTGGACGGGACCTGGGGGGCGTTCTCACCTTGACTGCGGACGAGGCGAGGGGCGCGGGCCGGGGCCGAGGCGGCCCGGGCCTGCCGGACGGGGCCGGGGAGGCCCTCCGGTCGCTGGCGGGGGGCGCCCGCTCCCTGACGGGAGCCGTGCTCGTCGCCGTGGCGCTGCCGGGGACGGACGGGTCCTTGCCTTATCGCGCCCTGGCCTGGGACGAATGCGGCCCGGTGCAGGTCGGGGGCGGGGGGCTGGAGGGCGCCTGCGCCCCCGGTCCGGGCCCTGGCGGGCCGGCCTGGCGTTCGGGCCGACCGGTGGTGGTGGCCGACGCCGTCTCCGACCCCGCGTTCCGCCCCTGGCGGGAGGAGGTGGAGCGGCGGGGCATCCGCTCCGCGGCCTTCGTCCCCCTGAAGTTCCGGGGCGAGGTTGTGGGGGTTCTGGGCGCCTTCCTGGACCGGCCGGGCGGCTTGCCGCCGCAGCAGGTAGCCGTCCTGGAGTCCCTGGGCGGCTTGGCCGGCTCCGCCCTGGCCCTGGCGGAGCGCTCCGCCCGGCTCCGGCGGCGGGTCGGCGAGTTGACCCTCTGGGAGCGCGCCTGCCGTCTCCTCGTGCCCCTGGGCGGGGAGCAGGACGTCCTCGACGTCATCGCCGGCGAGTTTCTCGATCTCGTGCGTGGCGATGCCGTGCTCGTCCGCATCGCCGACGAGGGGGATGACGAGTGGGTCACCCGTCGCGTCCGCACCGCAGCGCGGGTGCCGTCCTTGAGCGTGGCCTGCGCCGCCCTCGCCGCCACGCGCCCCAGCCGGGATCGCCCCCCGCGGGTGCGCCACTTCTGCGACGCCACCCCGGGCGCCACCTCAGGCTCTGGGTCCGGGGAGCTGGTCCTCCGCTCCGGATACCTGGTGCCCCTGGCCGTTGGGGGCAGCCTCCTGGGGCAGGTGGTCGTCGGCTTCCGGGGCGTCCATCCCTTCTCCGCCGACGAGGAGCGCGCCCTGGAGGTCCTGGCCGAGCGGGCGGCCGTCTCCCTGCTGAACGCCCTCCTGTATGAAAGGGAGCGGCACGAGGCGCGCACCGACAGCCTGACCGGGCTCTGGAACCACCGGTCGCTCCTCCAGTTCCTCAGCCACGAGCTGGCCAGGACGCGGCTCGCGGGGGAGGACATCGCCCTCCTCTTCATCGACCTGGACGGGTTCAAGGCGATCAACGACCGTTGGGGCCACCCCGAGGGGGATGCGCTCCTCAGGCGCATCGGCAGCGTATCCGCACTGGCCACCCCTCCGGGGGGATACGCCTGCCGCTACGGCGGTGACGAGTTCGCCGTCCTCCTGCCGGGAGCGGGACCGGCCGAGGCGGCGGCGGTCGCCGAGGACCTCCGCCGGGCCGTCGCCGAAGCCGGGAGGCGTTACGTCCCCCGGGGAGCGCTCCCCGTGACCGCCAGCATCGGGGTGGCCAGCTTCCCGGCCCGGGAGTGCACGGTGGCCGGCCTGGTGCGGGCGGCCAACGCGGCTATGTACGCGGCCAAGGACGGGGGGCGGAACCGGGTGCAGGCCGTGGGCCCGACCGCCGCGGCGCCCGGGGCCGGGGAGCTGGCGGAGGACGCCGGCGGCGGGCGACGCCCCTGACCGTTGCCGCCCGGACGGCCCTGGGTTACTATCGCTGACAAGGATGGCCGCCGTCGCCACGGCACGGGAGTTGATCCCTTTGTCACGGATCATCGCCGCCCTCCTCTTCGCCACAGCCGTGGCCGTCTTCGCCCTGCAGAACGGCCAGGCGGTGGAGATCCGCTTCTTCGCGGCCCGGGCGTCGGTGTCCCTGGCCCTCGTGATCCTCGGCAGCCTCACGGCGGGTGCCCTCGCCGTCGGGGTGGCGGGCGGGGCGCGGGTGCTGCGGCTGTCGCGCCAGCGGTCCGAGTGCGCGGAGCGCCTCCGCCGCCTGGAGGCGGAGCTGGCCGCTGCCAGCCAGAGGGTAGAGCCGCCCGGCGCCGGCCAGCGGGCGAGGCCGCCCGAGGGCCAGGCGCCGGCTCCCCAGTGAGCCCCAGGAGGTCGCCCGCGGCATAGACGGGCTCGTCTGCGCCCCAAACTACGGCAGGGTGGTGGCCGTGACGAGGGAGCGGACGATCGCCGTCGAGCCGGGCCTGGAGCCGGTGCGGGAGGAGTTGCGGCGCAGGGGCTTCCGCACCGTCGACCTGGACGCCGACCTGGACGCGGTGGACGCCATCGTGGTGCGCGGCAGCGACGACAACCTCCTGAACCGCCAGGACATCCTCACGAGGGCGCCGGTGATCGAGGCCGCCGGGCTGACGGCCCGGGAGGTGGCCGACGAGGTGGCGCGCCGGCTCCCCTCCTAGCCCTCCTCCAGGGCGGCGTACAGGATCTCCTCCACTTCGGCCGCCGTCAGGTCCACGGGGTTCGAGCGCGTGCTGCTGGAGGCCAGCGCCTCCCTCGCCAGCTCCGGCACGTCCCGCGGGGCGACGCCGAACTCCGCCAGCCGCGGCACCCCCAGGCGCCGCACCAGGTCTTGCAGGAAGGAGGCGATGGCCTCCGCCGCCTGGGCGGGCGTCCGGGGGAGGGCGGCGGCCGGGTCCGGCAGCAGGGCGGTGGCCAGGGGCAGGAGGCGAAGCGCCGCCGGGGTGTCCGCCCCGGCGCGGAGGATGGCCCGAGCGTTGACGCGGAAGGCGTGGGGCAGCAGGGTGGCGCAGGCCAGCCCGTGGGGGATGGGGAAGCGGCCCCCCAGGGGCCCCGACAGGCCGTGGATCACGCCGAGACCGGCGCTGCCGAGGCAGAGCCCGCTCGCCAGGGCCGCCAGGGCCAGGTCGTCCCGCGCCGCCCGCAGGTCCGCGCCGGGCTCCGCGGGCCGGTCGCCCGCGCCGGGGGCCAGGCGATACGCCAGAGGGAGGGCGCGCGCCGCGCGGCGCAGCCCGTCCAGGGCGAGGGCGTCGGAGAAGGGATGGGCGCGGCGGGAGAGGAAGGCCTCCAGGAGCTGGGTGAGGGCGTCCAGGCCCGAGGCGGCGGTCACGGGGCGGGGCAGGCCGTCCGTGAGTGCTGGGTCCACCAGGGCGAGGCGCGGAAGGACATACTCGTGCCGCAGGCTGGCCTTGCGCCTGGCGGGCGGGTGCCCCAGCACGGCGTTCCGCGTCACCTCGGCTCCGGTCCCGGCCGTGGTGGGGACGGCGATCACGGGCAGGCCGGGTCGCTCCGGGCGGAGGCCCCGGCCGATCACCTCCAGGTAGTCCAGGGCCGACCCGGCGTTGGTGGCCAGGAGGGCTGCCGCCTTGGCGGCGTCCAGGCAGGAGCCGCCCCCGACGCCGATCACCAGGTCGCAGCCGGCGGCGCGCGCCGCCGCCGCAGCCCGGTCCACCGTCTCCACTTCGGGTTCGCCCGCGACGGGGAAGGCCACGGCGCGCACGCCCCCGGCGGCGAGCAGCCGTTCCAGGCGGTCGAGGAGGCCGCTGCCGCGCGCCGACGCCGCGCCCGTGACCAGGAGGGCGCGCCGCCCCAGGGCAGACGCCAGGCGGGGCAGCTCCTCCAGGCGGCCCCGGCCGAAGAGGATGCGCGTGGGAGCGTAGAAGTCGAAGGAGGTCACGGCGAACCACCCGCCGGCGCGGGCGGCTCACTCCCGGCCAGCACCTCGGCCGCCAGGGTCCTGTATTCCGCCGCGGCGCGCCGGAGGCGGTCCAGCTCGGCGGGCGTCAAGGAGCGCAGGACGCGCGCCGGCACGCCGACGGCCAGGGTGCGCGGCGGCAGCGAGCTCCCCTCGGTGACCACGGCGCCGGCCCCCACCAGCGCCTCCTCGCCCACGGTGGCCCCGCTGAGCACCACGGCGCCCATGCCGATCAGGGCGCCGTCGCCCACCGTGCAACCGTGGAGGACGGCCCGGTGGCCCACCGTGACGCCGGCGCCGATGCGGGCCGGAAAACCCTCGTCCACGTGGACCACCGCGCCGTCCTGGATGTTCGTGCCGGGTCCCACCGTGATCGGCGCCAGGTCGCCGCGCAGGACGGCGTTGTACCACACGCTGACCCCGTCGGCGAGCGCCACGTCCCCGACCACCGCTGCCCCGGGGCAGACCAGGACGCCCCGGCCCAGGCGCGGCCAGCGCCCCCGCGCCGGGTGGAGGCTTCCCCCTCCCGGCGCCTCCCGGCCGGGCGCGAGCCGCTCCAGCGGAGCGGGCCGCGACGTCGACCCGCTACCCCCGGTTCCCCTCTGCTCCGCCCCTCGCACCGTCCGCCCCTCCCGCATGCTCATTACAGCGCCCTACGGCACGTCGAACAGGAAGGGGTGGCGCAGCGCCTCGTTGACCGTCTCGAGGTCGAAGGCCTCGGGGTCGAAGGGAGAGCGCCCCTGCCCCGCGAGCCAGCGCAGCGATTCCTCGCGTTCCTCGTGTTGCGGGTCGGCGAGGATGGCGAGCAGCCGCTGGTAGCCCCAGACGCCGCCGCAGTCCTCAGGCGGGCAGGTGCGCCTTCCCTTGAGGCACCGGGGGTAGGAGGTGCCGTCCTCGGGGGGCAGGACGCGTTCCACCACCAGGTCGTGCTCCCAGTAGTCGCCGAAATCGTAGACGTAGCGGAAGCGGAAGCCTTCACCGCCCAGGACCTGCCGCAGCTTGGCCCGGCGGGCGTTCCTCAAGGGAGGTTCGAAGTCCTCCTCGAACAGTTCGGGATCGACGTAGTCCGCGCCGGCGATCTCGAAGCGGTAGAGGTGGCTGTTGGTCCAGCCCATCACGATCTGCAGGGTCTGGTGGAGCTCGGCCAGCGTGGCGTCGTCCCGCACGAGGAAGCGGCGCCAGATGGGGGGCCTGAGCCCGCGCAGGGTGACCTTGAGCTGGTAGACGGAGAAGGCACGCCGGCGCCCCCGGCGCCCCGCCGCCCGGTCCGCCGGGGCGGAGGCGACCTCGGAGGCGGCGGCTCCGCGCTCCTGGCACCTCTTCTCCACCACGTGATCCACGAGCCAGGAGAGGGAGACAGGCGTGTTCGCCCACCAGATGCGCGCCAGGGCAGCATAGAACGCCGCCTCGTCCGCGCTGCCGGGGGAGTAGTAGGGTGCCCGCGGGTCACCCGCGTCGGCCAGCCCCAGGAGGTGGTCCGGCACGTGGGGATTGGCCTTGAGCGCCCGGCGCGCGCGCCTCGTCACGACCCTCCGTTGCTCGCCCTCGGCCAGGGCCAGCCAGAGGCGCTCCCAGGCCAGGAAGCAGGATTCCTCCTTCTCGTAGCGCGCCAGCAGGTCCCGCAGCGCCGCCCGGTCGTCGAGCGCATGGTAGAGCGGCAGGACTTCGTAGCGCAGCCCCAGGGGGTCCTCATGGTCCCGCCGGAGAAGGTCGTCGTAGAGGGCCCGCGCCTCGGCCAGGTGGCCGCCCTCCGCCAGGCAGCGCGCCAGCGCCACGCGGGCGCGGACGTACGCCCGCAGTCCCATGTGACGGCGGTAGAGGCCGGGCGTCTCCGCCTCCCCCTCGTCGCCCGCGTCCCCGTCCTTCAGCCAACCCTCCTCGCGGGCGGCGCGCTCGGCCGCCTCCACCGCCCGCTCGAAGCAGCGCCGCTGCTTGCGCCAGCTTCGCTCCTCCTCGGCCAGGATGAGCCAGGCGTCGCTGCAGCGGGGGTCCAGCGCCAGGGCCTGGCGGGCGAGCTGGTAGCGGCGGGGACCGGTGGCCTCCCAGGCGTCGTAGGCCAGCTCCTGGGCGCGGCCCAACGGGGTGGTGGGCTCGGACGTCTCGACGGCGTGCCTCCCCTCGGGCGAGTTGAGGAAAGCGTTCAGCTCCTCCAAGTCGGCGAAAGCCCGCTCCGCCACAACGCGCTGGATCCCGGCCAGCGTGCGCTCGGTGGACCTGGGCGCCGGGGCCACCGAGTAGGAGCGCGGCTCGGGAAAGGGTAGAGGCGTCTGGCGGGGCACGGCGTCACCCGTCCTTGGCCGGTGTGCCGCGACGCGGCCCGGGCGGATGCCTGAACCCGGGGGGACGGCCTAGAGCGTTCGCCGCAAGTATAGCATGGACTTGCCGCGGAAGGGGCGGGACGACTCGGCGAGGGCCTGTCGCCGGGCCGGTCGGTACTGGAGGTGGGGGAACGGCTCCGGTGGCGAGGAGCGCGAAGGAGGGCGCAGTATAATGAAAGGATTCCCGGCGGTGGCGCCGGGTGCGTCCGCCGGCGGGGGTTGAGCGGGTTGGAGTGGCGGCTGCTCTGGAGCGGCGCGGCGGACGGCGGGACCAACATGGCGGTGGACCTGGCCCTGTTGGAGGGTTGCGCCGCCGGGACCGCGCCGCCGACGGTGCGCTTCTACACCTGGGACCCGCCGACCGTCTCCCTCGGCTACGCCCAGGAGCCGGAGGCGGTGCTGGACCTGACGGCTTGCCGGAGGCTGGGCGTGGCATGGGTGCGGCGGCCCACCGGGGGACGCGCCGTCCTGCACGGGCGCGACCTGAGCTACAGCGTCACGGCCCCGACCGACCTCCTTCCGGGGGGCGTCCTCGAGGTCTACCGCCGCCTCGGCGAGGGGCTGGCCGCCGGCCTGCGCCATCTGGGCGTGCCCGCCGCCCTGGTGGCGAGGCCGGCCCGCGGCCAGGGCGGCCCCGCGCGGGGCGCGGCAGGGCAGGCCGAGCCCTGTTTCCTGGCCGCCTCCTGGTGGGAGGTGGCCGTGGGGGGACGGAAGCTGGTGGGCAGCGCCCAGGCGCGCCGCCGGGGCGCCGTGCTCCAGCACGGGGCGGTGGCCCTGGAAGAAGACGCCGACCGCCTGGCCGCCGTCCTCCGGGTGCGCGAGGAGGGGGAGAGGGAGCGCCTGCGCCTGGCCCTGCGCCGCCGGGGTACGTCCCTGGCGGCCG
>JBBIPI010000040.1:0-10610 GCA_037442985.1 Clostridiales bacterium | reverse complement strand
GATCTTCTGGTGGTCGCTCCTGATGTTCGTGCTGCTGCCCTTCACCGCCCGCTTCTGGTGCGGCATGTGTCCGCTCCCGACCCTGGGCGAATGGCTGTCGCGCCTGCGCTTCATCGGTAAGAACGACTCGGGGCGGATGCTCGGCCTGAACCTGAAGTGGCCCGAGGCCCTGCGGACGATGTGGATCGCCAACGCCGCGTTCCTCACCGTGGGCATCTGCAGCGGCGTCATCACCACCCGGCCGCTGGCGACGACGGTGATGCTCGGCGTCATCATCATCGTCGCCATCGTCCTCCACCTGGTGTTCGAGAAGAGGACGTTCTGCCGCTACCTGTGCCCGGTCGGCGGCTTCATCGGGCTGTACTCCAACTTCTCCAGCATGGAGATCCGGCGCAAGGACTTCGAGGAGTGCAAGGCCCACAAGACCAAGGAGTGCTTCGTCGGCAGCCAGTCCGGCTATGGCTGCCCCTGGCTGGAAGTGCCCATGAACCTGGAGCGCAACACATACTGCGGATTCTGCTTCGAGTGCATGCGGAGCTGCAGCCGCGACAACATGTCCATCCGCCTCAGGCCCTTCGGGACCGACCTGCTGGTGGACCGTCACCGCGAGCTGGGCGAGTCCTGGAAGGCTTTCATCATGCTGGGCGCCGCCGGGATGTACGCCACCACGATGATGGGGCCCTGGGGGACGATCAAGGACTGGGCCAACCTGCGGACGCTGGCGGGGGTGCCCGCCTTCGCGGGGTTCGCCCTCCTGTTCCTGGCCGTGATGACGGTGGCGCTGCCCCTAGTGCACGCCCTGGCCACCTATCTCTCGCGGCGGTTGGCGCTGCGCGGCGCCGCCGTGACCGACCCGGGGTTCAAGAAGGCGTTCCTCAACTTCTCCTATGCCCTGGTGCCGCTCGGCCTGATGGCCTGGGTCGCCTTCAGCTTCGCCATCGTGCTGCCCAACGGCTCGTATGTCCTGCCGGTGCTGTCGGATCCCTTCGGGCTGGGCTGGAACCTCCTGGGGACGGCACACATCCCCTGGACGCCCGTGGGTACGGGCCTGCTGCCCTATCTGCAAGTCCCTGCGGTGCTCTTCGGCCTGGCCTACTCCCTGGACGTGGCCGTCAAGCTGAGCCGGCAGACGTTCGGGAACACCGGGGCGGCTGCCATAGCCGCGGTGCCGCAGGTCGTGTACCTCGGCCTGCTGGCGGTGGCGCTGCTCTGGCTCTTCGTCGGTTGAGGGGGTGAGGGAAGTGCGTGCCATCGCCCGGGAGACGCTGGCGGCGCTGATCGTGCTCCTCGTCCTGGTGGGGCTGCCGCTGGCGGTGCTCGCGTACGAGAAGGCATTCGCGCAGCAATTCACCGCCACGGTATGGGCGCGGGTCCCCGAGCGCGGCGGCTTCTCGCCCTCCGAGATCCGCGTCCGCCAGGGGGAACAGGTGCGGCTGCGCGTGATCGGTGACGACGTGGTGCACGGTTTCGCCATACCGGAGCTGGGCGTCCTGGTCCAGGAGATCAAGCCCGGGGAGGAGACGATCGTGGAGTTCACGGCCGACCGCCCGGGACGGTTCCGGTTCATGTGCACCGTCATCTGCAGCCCGCAGCACGCCCGGATGACCGGGGAAGTGGTCGTGGAGCCCAGGTCCTGACGAGGAGGTAGGGTTATGGATCGCTCGCTGGTGCTGGACGACGCGCGGCGCGACTACCAATACCATCTCAAGCTGGGGCAACTCGACCTGGAGGCGTTCGTCGGGGAACTGGCCACGGCGGCGTCGGGAGCCCTAAGCCGGGCCGGGTTGGCGGCGGAGCCCGCCACCCTCCCGCTCCTGCGCGACTCGCTCCACCAGAGCCTGAGGAAGTACGTGGTCGGCCGGGACGTGTGCGGTTTGAGCGCCTTCTGCCGGCTGACGGAGGAGTTCGACCCCTGGGAGGAGGGCGACGGCGGCCGCTGAGCGGCGCCGGCCGCTGCCGCCGGGCGGGACGCTTAAGGGACCGGCTTGAGCGTATAGGTCTTCACGGGCCGGCCGACGTTGCCGTAGACGGGTCGGATGATCACCTGGCCGCGTTCCTGGAGGTAGCGCAAGTACCGCACGGCTGTGATGCGCGAGACCCCCAGGCGCCTGGCCAGGTCGCTGGCGGAGAGCGGTCTGGGCGCCTTCTCCAGCTCCCGCAGAAAGGCGGCCAGGGTTACCGGGTCCACGCCCTTGGGCGGCGGGAGGTCGTCCGCCGCCTTGGTGGGCGAGTGCAGAAGCCCGTCGAGGATGTCCTGCGTCATCTGGCTGGTCGTGCTGAGACGGGCGTGGCGCAGGAGGTAGCCGGTCATGGCCTGGCGGAAGCGGTCGAAGGTGAAGGGTTTCATCAGGTAGTCGCAGGCGCCGCACCGCAGGGCCTCCTGCACCGTGCTGGTGTCGTGGGCGGCGGTGATGACGATGATGTCGGTGTCCAGGTGGGCGCGGCGGATCTCCTGGAGCACGGCCAGGCCGCTCATGTCCGGCAGGTACACGTCCAGGAGCACCAGGTGCGGGGGGGAAGAGCTGACCAGGCGCAAGGCCTCTTCGCCGGTTTGAGCGGTGGCCGTGACGCGGAAGCCGCCCAGCCGCTCCGTGAAGCGCTGGTTGAGCGAGAGGACCATGGGATCGTCTTCCACGATGAGGACGTCGATGGGCATCATACCGATCCACCCCTTACACGTGAGAAGCTATTTGAGGCGGGGCGCCGACGGTCGACAGGCGGCGGGGGACGCGCACCTCGAAGCGCGTGCCCCGTGCCGGGTCGGACGTGACGGCGATGGTGCCGCCGGCGCGCTCGACCTGCTGCCGGACCAGGTGGAGCCCCAGACCGCGTCCCTTCCCCTTGGTGCTCCAGCCCTTCTCGAAGATGTGGCCCAGGGCTTCCGGGGGGATGGCTGGCCCGCCGTTCTCGATCACCATGCCGATCTCCGCCCCCTCATCGATGATGGCGACCCGGACCCGGCGTTCCCCGCCGTGCTCCCTGGAGGCCACCGCCTCGAAGGCGTTCTGCAGCAGGTTGCCGAGGACCAGGACGAAGGCATGGGCGTCGAAGTGGCGGGGCAAGGGGTTGAGCCGCGAGCCAGGATCGAACTCTAGCGAGATGCCCAATTCCTCGGCCTCGCTCAGCTTGCCCAGCAGGAGGGCCGCCACCAGGGGCTCCCGCACCCGCTTCAGGATGCCGCTCACCTGATCCTGTCGCCTGCGGCTGGCCGCGGCGATGTACTGCAGCGCCTGGTCGGCGGCGCCCAGCTCGATGAGCCCGGCCACCACCTGGAGCCGGTTGTGGAACTCGTGGTTCTGGGCCCTGAGGGCCTCGGCGAAACGGGTGACGCCGGTCAACTGCTCCGCCAGGCGGGTGACCTCCGTCTTGTCGCGAAAGGTGGCGATGGCCCCGGTGACCTGCCCGTCCAGCACGATGGGGACGCGGTTGGTGATGATGACCCGGTCCCCGAGGACCTGCTCCTGGTCGTACTCCGGCTGGCCGGTGTTCACCACCTCGCCGAGGCGGCTGGAGGGGATCACCTCGCTGACAGGGCGGCCCAGGCAGGAGGAGTCCAGGCCGAGGAGCTTGCGGGCGCTTTCGTTGAACAGCGTGAGGCGGCCTTGGCGGTCGACGGCGACGACCCCTTCGCGGATGGAGGCGAGCATGGCCTCCCGCTGCTGGAGGAGCGAGGCGATCTCCTCCGGCTCCAGCCCCCGCAGGCCGGCCTTGATGCTGCGGGCCAGGCCGAAGGCGCCGAACGTACCGACGGCGAGGGCCAGGACGAAGGCGGCCAGGACGGCCAGGCGGAGGTCGCGGGCGCCCGCGGCCATGGTGTCGAGGAACATCCCCACCACGACCACGCCCACCTGGCGGCCGTCGTCGCCGTAGATGGGCGCCAGGCCGCGGACGGACGGGCCGCCCACGCAGAAGGCGCGCGACACGTACGCCTCGCCGCGCAGGGCGCGTCCCTCGTCGCCGGCGGTGTACACCTTACCCACGTGCTCCGGGTCGAAGTGGGAGTAGCGGATGCGGTCCATGTTCAGGAAGACGACCAGGTCGGCGCCGGTGCGGGCGCGAATGCGCTCGGAGAGCGGCTGCAGGATCTGGATCGGCTGCGGGCTGGCATACGCCCTGCGCACCTCGGGGTCGGCGGCGAGGGTGCGCGCCATGTCCAGCATGTGCCGGCCCACCGTCCGCTCGAGAGAGGAGGCCAGGGCCCAGGAGGTGAAGATGCCTGCCAGGATCAGGGCGAAGGCGACGTTGGCGGTGACGAGGAAGGCGATCTTGCGGGCCAGCGGCAGCGCCTGCCAGGTGCGCCTCAGCGGAGCGAGCGAGCAATGCCAGTCGTCGACGCTGAAGGGGGTGGGGTGCCGGCGGTAGACCAGGACGCAGCCCAGAAGGAACAGGGCATTCCGGGCCAAGCTCAGCGGTCCGGGCGGCCCGCTGCCCGGGAAGCAGCCGCAGTCCTCGAGGGTGATGCCCCGGGCCATGGCCGAGGCGATCACCCCCGAGAAGACTACCAGGAGCACGCCGGCCACCACCGCCGCCTGGCGGGTGCGGTAGCCGATGAGCAACAGGAGGCCCGTGGCCACCTCGAGCCAGGGAAGATAGAGCGCGACCAGGCTGGACAGCCAGCCTGACAATATCTGGTAACCCAAGAGGGTGTGGTAGAATTCTTGCTGGCGCGCTACCTTGGCCAGCCCGCTGTAGAGGAACAATGCCGCCAGCGCCAGGCGGACCAGCAACGGCAAGCAGTCGAGGAGCCTCCCCCCCATGCCCCTCTCCCCCGACGGCACCAGACTTCGCCGTGTGTATTAGAATAATAACTTTTTTCAATAACGACAAGCCGCGGCCGGTCAAAACGATCCATAATCGGATGGCCACCCTCGGGAGGCGATTCCCCGCCGGCAGCGAATTCTCCCGGGCCAGGGGGTGCGGTGGAGTGCTCAGCGTGCAGGAAGCGACCCGCCTTTTGCTGGGGGCCCTGCCGGAACCGGAGACGGAGGAGGTCGACCTGTGGTCGGCCGCCGGATGCGTGCTGGCGGTGGACGTGGTGGCCGACTCCGACCTCCCCGGCTTCCGCCGGGCCGCCATGGACGGCTACGCCGTGCGGGCCGACGACGTGGCCGCCGCCGAGGGCCGCAGGCCGGTGCTGCTCAGGGTGATCGGTGAGGCCGCGGCGGGCCGCCCGAGCGAGGCGGTGGTGGTCCCGGGAACGGCCGTGCGCATCTCTACGGGGGCGCCGCTGCCCGCGGGGGCCGACGCCGTCGTGCGCTTCGAGGAGACGCGGGCGTCCGACGGGCGGGTGGCTGTCCTGTGCCCCGTGCGGCCGGGGGAGAACGTGGGCGAGGCGGACGAGGACGTGAGGGCGGGCGAGCGCGTGCTCGCGGCGGGGACGCTTCTACGTCCCCCCGAGATCGGCCTGCTGGCGGCGCTAGGGTGGGCGAGGGTGCCCGTGCTGCGCCGGCCGGTGGTGCACCTGGTGTCGACGGGAGACGAACTGGTGGACGTCGCCGCGACTCCCGCCTACGGGCAGGTGCGGAACAGCACCGCCTACGCCCTGGGGGCCGCCGTGCGCCAGTGCGGGGGCCAGCCGGTGCTGCGGCAGCGGGTCCCCGACCGGCTAGAGGCCATCGCCTCTGCCGTCGCCGCCTCCCTCGCCGAGGAGCCTGAGGTCGTCATCACCACCGGCGGGGCGTCCGTGGGCGAGCACGACCTGGTGCGCCTGGCCTTCGACCGGCTCGGCGCCGAGCACCTGTTCTGGCGGGTGGCCATGAAGCCGGGGATGAACGTGGTGGCGGCCAAGCGCGGCCGCACGCTGCTGGTGGGGCTGTCGGGCAACCCGGCCGCCGCCCTCTGCAGCTTCGAGGTGATCGTGCGGCCCGCCCTCACCGCCCTGGCCGGGGCGGAACGCCCCCTGGCGCGGGCGCGCGTCGTCCTGGACGAGGAGGTGGCGCAGATCCCGGTCCGCTCCCGGTTCCTCCGCGTGCAGGTTTACGCCGCCGGCGGGGTGCTGCGGGCGCGGCCTGCCGGGTCGCAGCTGCCCAGCGTCCTCAGCTCGTTGGCGCGGGCCAACGCGTTCGCCGTCATCCCACCGGGGTTGCGCACCCTACCGGCGGGAACCGTCGTGGAAGCGCTGATCTTCGCGGGGAGCGAGGCGGGTCTCCTCTCAGGCGGTGGAGGCGTCAGCTGAACTTCATGAAGATGCGGGTGGCGCGCTCGATGGTGCGCCGGGAGGTATCGCTGGCGTCCTCGGCGTGGAAGCAGGTCCGCAGGTCCGCCGCCAGGATCGCCATGGCCACTTTGGATATGGCGGCGCGCATGGCGCTGAGCTGGAGGATGATCTCTTCGCAGTCGCGGTTGGTCTCCAGCATTTTCTGTATCCCGCGTGCTTGGCCCTCGATGCGGCGCATGCGGGCGACGAGATCCTGGATCAGCAGCTGGCGCTCTTCGTCGTTCACGAACTGACCTTCCTCTTCCTGAGCAGCTTCGCTGCCGGCGTCGGTGCCGCAGCCCCATCCCTGCCAGGGTATCCGATATTAGTTATTGTATTTAAGTGAACTGGCGGCCGTCAAGGGTGGGCGCCGGCCGTCTTCCCAGAACATTTAGAGGGATTGACGTCTTTTCTCAATGCCTCGTATAGTATGTATCAATACGTTACCCTACCAGGTATAGGTCGTTTGCGCCCCTCTCGGTTTCCTCGGGGTTTCCGGACCCGACGGGGGGTCGACCGCGAAGGGAGGTGAGGCGCATGGCGGACCAGCTGCTCGACGTCAAGGGCCTCAAATGCCCGATGCCCATCATCAAGGCGAAGAAGGCCATCGAGACGCTGCAGGTGGGTCAGGTGCTCGAGGTCGTCGCCACCGACCCGGGTTCCATGGCCGACTTCAAGGCCTGGACGAAGAACACCGGTCATGAACTCCTCCTGGCCGAGGAGCAGGACGGCGTGTTCCGCTACCGGATCCGCAAGACCAGATAGGGGGTGGACGCAGTGGGCGAGGAGGGCCGTCCCAGGAAGCTGACCATCATCGCCTGGAGCGGTGACATGGATAAGGTGTACCCTGTCCTCATCCTGGCCACGGCGGCCGCCGCCAGCGGCTGGGAGGTCGTCCTTTTCGTCACCTTCTGGGGACTGTTCGCCTTTAAGCGCAACGACCGCTGGATCACCGGCAAGGACTGGATGACGAAGATGCTCTCGCTGATGTTCCGCGGCGGCAGCGAGCACCTCGGCCTGACGCGCCTGAACATGGCGGGGATGGGCCCCTGGATGATGAAAAAGGTGTTCGCCAAGAACCAGATCCCGCCCCTGAGGGAGCTCATCGAGACCGCCGTGGAGATGGGCGTGAGGATCATGCCCTGCCAGATGACCATGGACGCCCTGGGGATCACGCGGGAGGACCTGATCGACGGGCTAGGCGAGTCGGCGGGGGCCGCGGCCGCCCTCGAGGAGGCGGCGACCTCGGACGTCACGCTCTTCATCTGATGGTCGGGGACGGCGGGCACGGGAGTAGGACGAGGGCATACAGTAAGGATTTGTTCCCGTGGCTTGCGACATCACCCGAGAGGATTTTGACGTTTGACGGCGTAATATTGGGGCCATATACCCTACGGGGTATACTAGCGGGAACCCTTTACGGCGTTGCCAGGAAAGGGTGAGGCGCGGTGGGGAAATACGCTGAGGTCCCCTACGAAGAGAAGCTCCGGCTGTTCATGGAGGTCAAGGAGGATCCCCGGTACGAGGAGTACCTGCACGGGTGCTACGAGTGCGGCGTGTGCGTCGCCGCCTGCCCCTCGGCGCGGTTCTACGACTACAGCCCCCGGAAGATCACCCAGGCCCTGTCCCGCGAGGACGTCGAGCTCATCTACGAGCAGATGAACGACGACATCTGGAACTGCTCGCAGTGCTACTCGTGCACCCGTTGCCGGCGCGGCAACTCCCCGGGAGGCCTGGTCCAGATCATGCGCGAGGTGGCCGTGCGCAACGGGCTGAAGAGCGCCAAGGAGGCCCTCACCGGGTACACGCGCGTCGTGTACAAGATCCACTCCACCGGGACCCAGGTGTCGCCCGACATGCTCCAGCCGGAGAACTTCCGCGACTGGGGCCCCTACGTGCACCAGGTGTCGCGGGAGGTGGAGGTCTGGCGCAAGGCCATCCCGCCCGAGACGATGCACACCGTCACCACGGCCTGGGAGGTGGGAGAGCGGACGCTGGGCGAGCTGTACCTGATCTGGTACCTCAGCGGCGTGCTCGACATCATCCGGGAGGTCGACGCCGGGGTGCACGCGATCCTGGAGGAAGTCATCGAAGAGGTCCTGGAGGAGAAGGGATACGACCTTTCGGCCCTCGAGCGGGCCGGTTGAGGGGTGATGGACGTGAGCGCGGCGGAATCCCTTTCGGCCGTCGAGCTGATCAAGGCCAGGAAGCGGCGGCCGGTGCAGTGGAACGAGGAGAACGCCCTCGGCCACGACATCCGCGAGGAACTCTTCGAGCTTGAGGAGAAGGGCGAGTGGATCGTCCACCGTGTCCCGGAGCCCTACGTGGTGGCGAGCACCAAGTACGGGCGTCCGAAGAAGATCCCCCTCGAGCACACCTGGCACCACAAGAGCTGCGGGCAGTGCGGGCACATCCCGGGCTACCCGACGGCCGTCTTCTGGATCAACCGGCAGCTGGGGTTCGACTACCGCGATCCCTTCGAGCAGACCTCCTGCACCGGTTGGAACTACTACGCCTCGGCGACCTCCAACCCCCTGGCGCAGGCGGCGGTGGCGGCGCGCAACTTCGCCGAGGCCTACCAGGAGGGCTACTACCCCCTCATCCACTGCGGCACGAGCTTCGGCCACTACAAGGAGGTGCGCCACGCCCTCGTGACCCACGCCGACCTGCGTCGGCAGGTGCGGGAGATCCTGGCGCGCATGGGCAAGCCCCTGGTCATCCCGGAGGAGATCGTCCACTACAGCGAGTGGCTGTTCGCCGTGCGCCACGAGATCGCCAAGAGGAAGAAGTACGACGTCAGCAAGGTGGTGGTGTGCGTCCACCCGGCGTGCCACTACCACAAGCTCATCGCCGACGACGCCATCTACGACCAGGAGGTCTACGGGGGCCAGCGGACCGCGGTGATCACCGGCGTGGCCCAGGCCCTGGGGGCACAGATCGGCGAGTACTCCACCTGGTACGACTGCTGCGGGTTCGGCTTCCGGCACATCCTGGTGCAGCGCGACTTCACCCGCAGCTTCGCCAACACCCGCAAGATCGAGGTCATGAAGGCGGAGGCCGACCCGGACGTCGTCCTGACCAACGACACCGGGTGCGTCACGACGCTGGACAAGAGCCAGTGGGCCGCCCGCGCCCACGGCAAGGACCTGGACATCCCGGTGATGTCCGACGCCCAGTTCGCGGCCCTGGCCATGGGGGCGCACCCGTTCAAGGTGTGCCAGCTGCACTGGCACACCGGCAACTGGCGGCCCCTCCTGGAGAAGATGGGCATCGACTGGCAGGCGGCCTGGGAGGAGTTCCAGGAGGAGCTGGAGCGCATCAGGCGGGGCGAGAAGGAGTTCCTGACGTGGGGTGATGCTGGTGCCTAACGAAACCGTCGTCGTCATCGGGGGCGGGCCTGCGGGCCTGCAGGCCGCGCGCAGCGTGGCCGACCTGGGTGCGCGCGCCGTGCTGGTGGAGAAGCGGGGCTTCCTGGGCGGGACGCCCATCGCCCAGCGCTACGCCGCGCTGACGCCCGACCTGCGCGACGCCGAGACCGCGATGCGGGAGATGATCGACGCCGTCGAGCGCCACCCGCTCGTGGAGGTGCGCCTGAACGCGGAGGTCACGGCGTGCGAGGGAACCGCGGGCGACTTCCGCCTCAAGGTGAGCGGCCCTGACGGGAAAGAGGAGGTCCTGCCGGCCGGCGCGGTGATCGTGGCCACCGGGTTCGAGCACTTCGATCCCGGCCGCGAGCGGCAGGTCTTCAGCTATTACGAGCTTGACGACGTCATCACCCTGGTGGACGCCGAGGCCATGTTCAAGGAGGGCAAGATCGTGCGGCCCTCCGACGGGCGGGTGCCGGAGCGGGTCTGCTTCATCCAGTGCGTCGGCTCCCGCGACCGGGGCATCGGCAACCAGTGGTGCTCCAAGGTCTGCTGCGGCATCGCCTGCAAGCAGGCCATAGAGATCAAGAAGCTGTCACCGGGCACCAAGGTCTTCGTCTTCTACATCGACCTGCGCGCCTTCGGCTTCTGGGAGGACGAGCTTTACTGGAAGGCTCAGGAGGAGTACAAGGTCAACTTCATCCGCGGCGTCGTCACGGAGGTGCTCAAGAAGGGCGACCGGCTCCTGGTCAAGGGCGAGGACACGACCATGGGGCGTCCGGTGGAGATCGAGATGGACCTGGTGATCCTCTCGGTGGGCATGGAGCCGAGCGAGGGGACGAAGGCGATGGCGAAGGTGCTCGGCCTGCCGCTGGAGTCCCACGGCTTCATCGCCACCAAGGGCGGCCCGCTGGACACGGTGTCGACGCCCGTGGAGGGCGTCTTCGTGGCCGGCGCCGCCTCGGGGCCGCGCGATCTGGAGGACTCGGTCTCCCAGGGCGGCCTGGCGGCGGCCAAGGCGGTGGCCATGCTGAGGCAGGCCAAAGTCG
>JBBIPI010000039.1:0-11277 GCA_037442985.1 Clostridiales bacterium | reverse complement strand
CCGGCGCTTCCCCCGCCATCCCGCCCATCCCCGGGCTGGCGGAGGCCGGCTACCTCACCAGCGCCACGGCCCTCTCCCTCTGCGCGCTCCCGGAGTCCGTGCTGGTCCTGGGAGGCGGCTACATTGCCGCCGAGCTGGGACAGGCCTTCGCCCGCCTGGGGAGCCGGGTTGCCATCCTGGAGCGAGGGGAGCGGCTCCTGCGCCGCGAGGGACGGGCCGTGGCTGAGGCGTTGAGCGCCTATCTGCGCGCCGAGGGCATCGCCATCCACACGGGCGTGGCGGTGCGGGCAGTACGCCGAGCTGACGGCCGGGTCCACGTGGAAGCTGCGGTGGAGGGAAGGCCCGTCACGTTCTCCGCCAGCCATCTCCTGGTGGCCGCCGGCCGGCGGCCCAACACGGCCGGCCTGGGCCTGGAGGAGGCCGGCGTGGGGCTCGCTCCCGAGGGCGGGGTGGCGGTGGACGACCACCTCGAGACGGCGGTCGAGGGCGTGTTCGCGGCCGGGGACGCCGTCCGGCGGCCCCTCTTCGTCTACACCGCAGCCTACGAGGGCGCCCTGGCCGCGGAGAACGCCCTGGGCACCCGGAAAAGGGCGCGGGATTACGCCGGCCTCCCCTGGGTGATCTTCACCGATCCCCAGGTGGGCGGCGTGGGGTTGGAGGAAGAGGAGGCCCGCGCTGCGGGTATCGACGCCGAGGCGGTAACCCTGCCCCTGGACCTGGTGCCGCGCAGCGTCGTCGCGCGGGACACGCGGGGGTTCATCCGCCTTATCCGCGACCGCGCCACCGACCGGCTGGTGGGGGCGCGCATCCTGGCGGCCGGCGGCGGCGAGCTGGTGGCCGAGGCGAGCCTCGCCATCAAGCAGGGTATCCCCGTCGCCGACCTGGCCGCCGCCTTCCACCCCTACCTCACGCTCTCGGAGGGGATGAAGCTGGCGGCCCTGCAGTTCCGGAAGGACGTGAGCAAGCTCTCGTGCTGCGCCGGTTGAGGCCGCCGTGGCGCCCATGCTGGTGCGGGCCCTGGGGCTTGAGCCGGCCCGGGCGCATCCTCCTCGGGGACAAGGCGGCCGGCGTCAGGTTTTGAGAAGGAGGACGCCTGTTCCTGGCTAAAATATCCAAACGGGGTGGGTCGGGGCTGTGTCCGCCTCCGTGTGGCCGAATCGCACCCCAGGTACTCCCGCCGACGCCGGCGCACCCGCCCGCGGCGACCCTGCCGTCATGCGCGCCCTACTCGGCCACCGAAAGCCTGCCCGCCTCATCCGGGCCACGGCGCCGCATGCCGAGCGTGGCTTTTAGTGATATCATATATCAGATTTTAGGCGATGACTTCGCCCTGCGGCTCCCGGATGAGCTGTACCAGCGGTTGAAGGAGTTTGCTGGGGCGAGGCGCATCTCGGTCAACGAGGCGATCGTGGCCATCGCCGAGGAGCGGTTGCGCGAAGAACGTTGGGAAGCGGCGCTGACGCGGCTGCGGGAGATTCACAGGCGCACCGCGCCGGCCCCCTCCGGAACGGCGGCGCGGCTGGTGCGCGAGGTGCACCGGTAGCGGGCTGATCACGTCTGAAAGGGTCTGCGTGGACGCCAGCCTCGTCGTCGCGCTTCTGCTGAACGAGGAGGGCTCCGACGAGGCTTACGCGCTCCTTGAGAAGTGGAAGACGCCGCGCGGGCGCGGCCCTCTCGGATCAGTCGCCAGCGGCCAGCCACTGCTCCGGGGTGGCGGCTCCGGCCCGGGTGACGAGCTCTTCGTCCCACGAGACGAGGGGTGAGCGGGAGAGGGCCGCTGTCGCGGCATAGAGGGCGTCTGCGCCGCGGAGGAGTCGCTCGATCCCCAGGGAGCGCGCCCGGCTCAGCAGGCGCCGGTCGAGGGGGTGTAGGGTGAGCAGCGGATGCCGCTGCAGGCGCTCGGCGGCAGCGTGGCCGGCCGCCCCGTCGCCCGCCCTCCTCGCCACGGCGCAGGCCACCTTGAGGAGAAGAAACGCCGGCCCGTGCAGCCTGACGCGCTGTAGACCCACCGCGCGCAAAAAGGCGACGCTCGGTCCATGAAAACGGTCCCGGGGATCGAAGGCCGCGACCCAGACGTTGGCGTCCAGCGTCAGCACGGCTCAGCGGCGATCGAGGCGGCCCCGCTCGGCGGCTACGGTTTCCGTGCCCGCAGGGGCGTCGGGAGCCCCAGTATATGGGTATGCGGCCGAACTCGGAAAGGCCTTTCCAACTGCCGGTGCGCACCAGGGCGCCTTGTGGAGGTCAGTCTCCGGCGGCGCCCGGTGCCGGCCCTGGCGCGGGCGACGGGCCGGCCGCCGCCGGGCCGCGGGCCTGCAACCGGCCCAGCGCCTCGCGGACCTCGGGCGGGAAGCCGACGATCTCGGCGAAGGCGTGCAGAGGGTCCGGCAGCGCCTCGGCCCGCAGCCAATCGGGGCGCAGCCAGAATCCCGGCAGCGCCGTCGAGCGATAGGCGCCGCCGGGCGGCACGGGCACGGGACGGTAGCGGCCGTCCTCGCCCAACACCCAGAAGTCGGCGCGCTCCTTGCCGGGGCGCGGGTCGATCACCCAGTACTCGCGCACGCCGGCCTCCTGGTACTCGTAGAACTTGTCCGCCCGATCCCGGGCGACGCTGTCGTCGGAGACCACCTCCACCACCAGGTCGGCCGGCCCCTCCAGGCGGTCGGCGGTGAGGCGGTCCAGTCGCGCGCGGGCGACGAAGAGGATGTCCGGCTCGCGGGCGGGGCCCTCCGGTCCGCCCAGCTTCATCTCGAAGGGGGCCGCGAGGACCCGTCCCAGGCCGAAGAACTCGGCGTAGAGTCGCAGGAGGGTGGCGAGGAAGGTCACGACGTTTTGATGCCATTCCTTCGGGGGCATCTGGACGACCACCTCCCCTGCGACCCACTCGGCGTGGACGTCCTCGTCGGCCCAGGCGAGGAACTCCTCGTAGGACATGCGCAGCCGCCGTGGTTCGGTGGACGGGGTGGCCGCCGTCGGCATGGGTCCCTTCCCTCGCTTTCGTTGTGAGACTCATTATACAGGTTGCTCCAGCGCGTGCGGGCGCGGCTCCGTCGGATCGGCGTCGGCCGGCGCCCGCTCGGCCCAGCGCGGAGGAGGCAGGCGCGACGGAAGGGAATCCAATCCCGTGAGGTGGTGGCCTTTTGGCCTGGAGGTTGGAATTTGACCCAGACGCGAAAGGCAGCCTGGAACGGCTGTCGAAGAATATTGTACAGAGGGTGAGGAAAGCCCTGGAGACCCTGGTTCAGAATCCCCTCCGGGGCAAGCGCGGCGCGCCGTACACGCCGCCGCTCTCCCGGTGTATGGCCAGGATGCGCCGCATGAGCTCCGCGTCCTCCCGCGCCCGCCGACTCATCCCGCCCCTGCGCCGCCAGGTGTAGTAGCCGCTCCTGGCCACGCCAAACAGCCTCAGGGCCCGGGCCACCCAGCCCCGCCTTAAGCCGTCCACCAGCCTGTAGAAGACCGTTACCGCCCCCTTTGGGTCTCTTGCACGAAAAAAGCCACGGCCTTGCGGAGGATCTCTCGCTCCTCACGCAGCACCCTGTTCTCCCGCCGCAGCCTCTCCAGCTCCTCGCGCTCAGTCGCCTTCAACCCGTCCCGTTTGCCTTCCTCGATCTCTTGCCGCCGCACCCACGTGCGCAGCGACTCCAGCGACACGCCCAGCTCCCGGGCAACCTCGGTCATCGTCTTCCCGCTCTCCCGTACCAGCCTCACCGCCTGTTCCCTGAACTCCGGCGGATACGGTGTCCTCGTCCTCGGCATCGCCAACACCTCACCCCTTGAGATCATGATCGAACCCCAAGCCTCAAGGTGTCCACTGAACCGGGGCAAGTCCACGGGAATCCACCAAAACCTTTCCAAGCGCCGGCGCGCGCCGGGCAACAGGCGCGGGATCTCGACGGTCGGGCCGGGGGCACGCCACCGCATCCGTCACCGGCGCACCTCGATGCCGAGCGCCGGGAAGCGTTCGTCGAAGGTGTACACGGCCGGCGGGCCGCCGGAGCGTGCCTCGGCCCAGATGAGGGCGTCGGCGAAGGACACCCGTCCGGACGGGCGACAGAGGAGCAAGGCTTCGATGACGCTGCCCTTGTCCAGGTGCAGGCAGACGATGTTCTCTTTCTGCAGGAAGGCGATGAGCTGGTCGACGACCGCCGGGCGGGGGACCTGGTAGACATGGGTGAGGACGTAGGCAGTCTCGGCTAGCACCACGGGGCTGACTGCCAACGGCCGATCGCCGTCGATGACGGCCGCCGCCCTGCGAGCCAGGTCCGGCGGGTCGTCCGTCAGGTACCGGACCAAGTAGGAGGCGTCCAGCAGGGCTTCGGGAACAGGAGGCATGCTCAATCGTGGCGGGCGTCGTGCGGGGAGTCGCCCGCGGGCTGACCGGACACCGCCTCCCGCCAGGCCCGGTCCCGGGCCTGCTGCCAGGCCTCCGCCGGGAGCGACCGGCGGATCAGGCCCGCCAGCGCGCCGCGAAGCGAGCGTCGATGGGGCGGCGGGACGAAGTAGACCTCCACGTGGTCCTCGACCAGGCGCTGGACGGCCAGCGCGCCGGGTACGACGCCCAAGCGGTCGCGGATCGCCTTCTCGATGACGATCTGACCCTTCGGACCAACCACCGTCGGCATTTCTATTCCATGCTCCCGTTGTCTGACTTCCTTGATCAATTATATGTTCCTGCCGGTTGGTTATACAAGCGCCACCTGCGTTGCCCTGGACCGCCGCCGGGGCAGCGGATGGCGAGGCTACCCGACCGCCCCCTCCATCTCCAACTTCAGCAGGCGGTTCAGCTCGACGGCGTACTCCATGGGCAGCTCGCGGGTGAAGGGGGCGATGAACCCGGTGACGATCAGGCTCAGCGCCTGCTGCTCGGAGAGCCCGCGGCTCATCAGGTAGAAGAGCTGCTCCTCGCTCACCTTGCTGGCCGTCGCCTCGTGCTCCACCGCCACCTCCTCGCCCTGGACCTCCATGTAGGGAATGGTGTCCGAGCGCGAGGCCTCGTCGAGGATAAGGGCGTCGCACTTCACGTGGGCGCGCGCGCCCCGCGCGTTGGGGGCGACGTGGACCAGGCCGCGGTAGGTGGTGATCCCCCCCTGGCGGCTGATGGACTTGGAGACGATGCGGGAGGTGGTCTCGGGCGCCAGGTGGACCACCTTGGCGCCGGCGTCCTGGTGCTGGCCGCGCCCGGCCACGGCGATGGAGACGATCTCCGCCCGCGCCCCCCGGCCGCGCATGAACACCGCCGGGTACTTCATGGTCACCTTGCTGCCGATGTTGCCGTCCACCCAGATCATGGAAGCACCCTCGTAGGCGACGGCGCGCTTGGTGACCAGGTTGTAGACGTTGTTGGACCAGTTCTGGATGGTGGTGTAGCGGCAGGTGGCCCCCTCCTTGACGATGATCTCCACCACCGCGGCGTGCAGGGAGTCGCTGGAATAGATGGGGGCGCTGCACCCCTCGACGTAGTGGACGGAGCTCCCCGGCTCGCAGACGATCAGGGTGCGCTCGAACTGGCCCATGTTCTTGGCGTTGATGCGGAAGTACGCCTGGAGGGGGATCTCCACCTTGACGCCCGACGGCACCCAGATGAAGCTCCCGCCGCTCCACACGGCGCTGTTCAGGGCCGCGAACTTGTTGTCGGCCGGCGGCACCACGGTGCCGAAGTAGGGCCGCACCAGCTCGGGGTGCTCCCGCACCGCCGAGTCGGTGTCCAGAAAGATGACCCCCTGGGCCTCCAGGTCCTTGCGGATGCTGTGGTAGACCACCTCTGACTCGTACTGGGTGGCCACCCCCGCCAGGTACTCGCGCTCCCACTTGGGGATGCCCAGCTTCTCGAAGGTCTGGCGGATGGTGTCCGGGACCTCCTCCCAGGTGGTGCCGGTGCGGTCGGTGGGGCGGACGTAGTAGTGGTAGGCGGCGAAGTCGATGGCCGAGAGGTCCGGGCCCCAGGTGGGCATGGGCAGGCGCTCGAAGGTTTCCAGCGCCTTGAGCCGGAACTCCCGCATCCACTCGGGCTCCTTCTTGAAGGCGGAGATGGCCTCGACGACCTCGCGGCTCAGCCCCTTGGCCGCCTTGAAGACGTACTCCTCCGGGTCGCGGAACCCGTAGCGGTACTCGGTGGGCAGGGCGGCCTCGGCCCGGGCCCGCCCGCTTTCCTTCTCGTCCTGCATCGCGGTGTCCTCCTTCTCCCCGCGTCGCCGGCCCCTCAGCAGGCGTGCGGGTCGTGGCCGCCGGCGTCGCCGGGCGCCCCGGCTGTCGGGGGGCCGCCCGGCCGGGTGTCCTGCGGGGGGAGCCCCGCCTCGTGCCGGCGCAGACCCTCCTCCAGGACGTGCCAGGCCAGGGTGGCGCACTTGATCCGCACCGGGAAGCGGGCGACGCCCTGCAGCGCCTGCGCCTCGCCCAGCGGCTTGTAGTCGCCCTTCTCGCCCTTCATCATGGCGAGGAAGCGCTCGATGAGCCCGCGGACGTCCGCCAGGCCCTTGCCCTTCACGAGCTGGGTCATCATCGAGGCGGACGCCTGGCTGATGGAGCACCCCTGCCCGGAGAAGCGGACGTCGGCAACCCGCCCGTCCTCCAGCCTGGCCTGCACGCGGATGCGGTCGCCGCACACCGGGTTGTGCAGCTCGAACGAGACGTCCGGCGCGGGCAGCTCGCCCCGGTTGCGCGGCCGCGCGTAGTGGTCCATGATCACTTCCTGGTACAGCTCACCCAACGACATGCTTGAAGAACTCCTTCGTCCGCGCCAGCGCGGCCACCAGCCGGTCCACGTCCTCCTCGGTGTTGTAGACGTAGAAGCTGGCGCGGTTGGTGGCCGGCACCTCCAGCCACTCCATGAGCGGCTGGGCGCAGTGGTGGCCGGCCCGGATGGCGACGCCCTCCTCGTTGAGCACCGTGGCCACGTCGTGGGGGTGGACGCCCGTCACGTTGAAGGCCACCAGCCCGCTGCGGGGCGGCGGCGGGCCGTACACCTCCACTCCCCCCAGCTCGGCGAGGCGCTCCAGGGCGTAGGCCACCAGCCGCTGCTCGTGGGCGTGGACCTCCTCCATGCCCAGGGCGGCCAGGTAGTCCACCGCCGCCGCCAGCCCCACGGCCCCGGCGATGTTGGGGGTGCCGGCCTCGAACTTGTAGGGCAGCTCCGCCCACTGGGCGCCGTAGAGGGTGACGGCGCTGATCATGTCCCCCCCGAACAGGAAGGGCTCCATCTCCTCCAGCAGCTCCCGCCGTCCCCAGAGTCCGCCGATGCCGGTGGGCCCGAGCATCTTGTGGCCGGAGAAGGCCAGGAAGTCGCAGCCGAGCTCGCGCACGTCCACCGGCAGGTGGGGCACGCTCTGGGCCCCGTCCACCAGGGTGACGGCGTCGGCCTGGCGGGCCAGGCGGCAGATCTCGCGCACCGGGGGCAGCGTGCCCAGCACGTTGGAGGCCTGGGTGACGGCCACCAGGCGGGTGCGCTCGCTCAGCTGCCGCCGGAAGCTGTCCATGTCCAGGGCGCCCTCGGGGGTCAGGTCCACGTAGCGCAGGGTGGCCCCGGTGGCGGCCGCCACCTGCTGCCAGGGGACCAGGTTGCTGTGGTGCTCCATGGGCGTGGTCAGGATCTCGTCCCCCGGGCGCAGGCGCGGGCGCGCCCAGGCGTAGGCCACCAGGTTGATGGCCTCGGTGGCGTTGCGGGTGAAGATGAGCTGCTCCGGAGCGGGCGAGCCGATGAAGGCGGCCACCCTCGCCCGCGCCCCCTCGTACAGCTCGGTGGCGCGCTCGCCCAGGAAGTGGATGGCCCGGTGGACGTTGGCGTTGCTCGTCTCGTAGAAGCGGGCCACCGCCTCGATCACCTGGCGCGGCTTCTGGGTGGTGGCGGCGTTGTCCAGGTACACGAGGGGACGCCCGTTCACCGTCTGGCTCAGGATGGGGAAGTCGGCCCGCAAGGCGCGGGGATCAAAGGCCATGGTCCGGTCCCCCTTCCGCCTCGGCGTCGAGGGCGGCCAGGCGCGCCTCCAGCTCGCGGTCCAGCAGGGGGCGGAGCGCCGGCAGGTCCAGCCCGGCGACGAGCGGCTGGAAGAAGCCGCGGACGAGCAGGCGGCGCGCCTGGGCGACCGGCAGCCCCCGGCTCATCAGGTAAAAGAGTTGGTCGTCGTCCAGGGGCCCCGCCGCGGCGGCGTGGCCGGCCTGGACGTCGTTCTCCTCGATGAGCAGGCTGGGGATGCTGTCGCCGCGCGCCTGGGGGCTCAGCAGGAGGGCCCGCTGACGCTGCTCCATGCGGGCGCCGCGGGCGCCCCGGAGGATATGGCCGAGGCCGCGGTACACCGCCCGCGACCGGCCGGCCAGGGCGCCGCGGGCGATGATCTCGCTCTCCGTCCCGGGCGCGACGTGGACGGCACCGGCGCCCACGTCCAGGTGCTGCGTCCCGGAGGCGAAGTAGGCGACGGTGGCCCGCGACCGTCCGCCGTCCCCGTAGAGGAGGCTCTGGACCTCGGACCGGGCGAGGCGGCCGCCGAACTCGCCGGCGACCCACTCCACCCGCGCCCCCCGCCCGACCAGCGCCCGCCGGACGGCGAAGCTGTCGGTGGCGGCGCTCCAGCGCTGCAGGCTGCAGAAGCGGACCTCGGCGCCGTCGCCCGCTACCACCTCCACGATGCCGCAGTGGAGGGCGGGGGAAGCCGGCGCCGCCGAGGAGAGGCTCTGCACCAGGGTCACCCGGCTGCCGGCGCCGGCCACCACCAGGACGTGGTCGAACACGCCCAGATCGGCCGTGCCGGCGGTGAGGTCGTAGCGCAGGGGCAGCGCCACCTCCACCCCGGCGGGTACGTGGAGGAAACAGCCGCCGCTCCAGAGGGCGGCGTGCAGGGCGGTGAAGCAGGTCTCCCCGGGGGGCACCAGCTCGCTCATGAAGTGGCGCTGGAAGAGGTCGGGGTGCTGGCGGGCCGCCGTGCCCAGGTCGGTGAAGACGACGCCGGCCGCCGCGAGCGCGGGGTCCAGCCGGCGCTCGGTCACGACGGAATCCCGCTGAACCAGGAGCCCGGCCTCGCCTGCCGTCGCGGCGGCCGGCCCCGGTTCCGGGCCGTCGCCGCGGGGAGGGGCGCCGGCGGCCGGTTCGGCGAAGGCGATGAAGCCGGCCAGCCTCACCCCGGCGAGGGGCGTGCGCCGCCAGGCCTCGTCCCGCGGTCCGGGCGGAGGCGTCTCCAGGAAGGTCCGCCAGGCGTCCAGGCGCCTGCGGCGCAGCCACTCCGGCTCTCCGAGCCGGCGGGACACCTCCCCGACCACCGCGGCGCCGTTTTCCCGCTCCAGCACCGGCGCGGCAGCCATGGCGGCCTATCCCTCGCGGGCGGGCGCGGCCTCGGCCGCGCGCACCCAGTCGTAGCCCTTCTCTTCCAGTTCCTCGGCCAACTCCTTGCCCCCGGAGCGGACGATGCGGCCGTCCAGGAGCACGTGCACCCGGTCGGGCTCGACGTACTTGAGGAGGCGGTTGTAGTGGGTGATGACGAGGGCGGCGAAGTCGGGGCCGCGCAGGGCGTTGATCCCGCGCGCCACCACCTTCAGGGCGTCCACGTCCAGGCCGGAGTCGGGCTCGTCGAGCACGGCGACCCGCGGCTCCAGCATGAGCATCTGCAGCATCTCGTTCCGCTTCTTCTCGCCGCCGGAGAAGCCCTCGTTCAGGTCGCGCTGGGCGAAGGACTCGTCCATCTCGAGCACTGCCATCTTCTCCAGCAGGCGGTCCCGGAACTCCCAGACGCTCAGCTCCTCGGGGAGGCGGGCGTTCAGGGCCTGGCGCAGGAAATTGAACACCGTCACCCCCGGCACCTCGCTCGGGTACTGGAAGGCGAGGAAGAGGCCGGAGCGCGCCCGCTCGTCGGGCGCCAGGGGCAGGAGGTCCCGGCCGTCCAGCCGGACCCGGCCCCGGGTGACGCGGTAGCGCGGGTGGCCCATGAGCGCGTATGACAGGGTCGTCTTCCCCGAGCCGTTGGGTCCCATGAGGGCGTGGACCTCGCCGCCGTGGACGGTGAGGTGGAGCCCCTTGAGGATGGGGGTCCCGTCGATGCTCACGTGCAGGTCCTCGATCTCCAGGAGTGCCGCCATCGGTCTGCCCTCCTCAAGCTTCACAACGCAGGCGACAGGTCTTATTATATTGGCACGGTTTGCACTGTGCAAATAGGGGAAACCAAAAGGACGGAGGAACAACTGTGGAAAATAACCCGCTGAAGATCGCGGCCGTTCTCAGCGACCCGACCCGCTTCTCAATATACCAGTATATCGTGAGCAGCGAGGCAGGGGCGGTCACGGTGCAGGAGATCGCCGGCGCCTTCAACCTCCACCCCAACGTGGCGCGCCTCCATCTCAACAAGCTGAGGGAGATCGGGTTGCTGACGGCGCGGCCGGAGAAGACGGGCCACGGGGGCCGGCCCAGCCTGGCCTACAGCCCCTCCGGCAAGGCCCTCAGCCTCCACTTCCCGCCCCGGGACTACCGCCTCCTGGCGGAGCTCCTCTGCCGCGCCCTGGGCCTCCTGGGCGAGCAGGGGCTGCAGGCGCTGGAGGAGGTCGGCCGCGCCTACGGCCGGCAGCTGGCGGAGCAGATCTACGCGCGGCTGCCCCTGCCCCGGCAGGAGGTCTCGGTGGAGGACCTGCTGGCGGGCGCCGCCCGGGCCCTCTCGGACCAGGGGCTGGCGGCTCGCTACGTCCACTCGGGCGAGTCGGCCACCCTGCGCCTGAACAACTGCACCTTCGAGGAGGTGGCCGCGAGCCACCCCCGCCTCATCTGCCACCTCTGCCGCGGGCTGGTGCAGGGGGTGCTGGAGACCCACCTGGACGTGGCTCGGCTGCGCGGCTTGCGCGGGGAGCGCGGCTGCGAGTTCGTTGCCGAGGAGGTCTCGCCCCGCTGACCCGGGACTGAGGCGCGTCCGGTGACCTTCCCCTCATAGCTGCACTCTGCTGCGCAGGAAAAGGTATATGCCACCTAGAATCCTATTATATGCCATTTCAACCGTCCTTCGTGATGTCGGGCGGGCTGGCCGCGGGCGTGCTCCTGGCCAGCCGGGCGGGGGGCGCGACGGCCTGGTGGCTGGCCTTGGCGGCCACGCTGCTGGCCGGGGCGGTCCTCACCCGGAGGCGCGCCTTGCCCGGTGTGGCCTGGCCGCTGTGGTTGGCGGCGGCGTCGCTGGCGGCCGGTGGCCTCCTGTACCGGGCGGAGCAGGCGCGCTGGGCGGGCGGCCTGGCCGGCTACACGGGCGCCGAGGTGGGGTTGCGTGGGGTGGTGGTCGGCGAGCCCGCCGGCAACCGGCCGCCCACGGCGGTGCTGGC
>JBBIPI010000038.1:0-11388 GCA_037442985.1 Clostridiales bacterium | reverse complement strand
CGGGGCCGTGGGGCGTTTCGTGTGATGCGTAGCGGGGTCGGGTGGCGAGGGCTGCGGGGTCCCGGTGCCACGCTTTGAAGGGTTTGACCTGGGCAACGGGGCGGCAGAGCCGGAGAGGCGCGGCCAGGGTGTGGACCAGCTCCTCCCTGGCACCTTGGAGCCGTCGTCTCTGAGGGTGTGCGGGGGCGCTGGTGATCCTGGGCAGGGGGACAGCCCTGGCGGCCTCCATCGACTCCAACGGGAACCTGGTGACGTGGGCGGGCGGGAACCGGATCGTGGTCACCAACGCCGACGGGGAAGTCATATACAGCGGCGAGGGGGTGCGGCGGGAGGACGGGCGGCTGGTGCAGCCGGGGCTGGACCTCTGGGCGCAGCCGGCGTACCCGGAGTTCGCGTTCGGGGGCGGCTCCTGGGGGACGGGCTGGGGGAGCGGGTCCGGCTCGGGCGGCGGCGGCTCCGGTTCCGGCTCGGGCGGCGGCTCACCGGGCGGGGGCCGGGTGCCGGCGGTGCCGGCGCACCCGCCGCGGCCGAGCATCACGGACGTGGACCGGATGGGACCGGGGCGGAGCGGGGCGTCGCCGTTGCCGAGCGACGGGCGGCTGCCGGAGCTGATGCCGTCGGGGTTGGAGCTGCGGCCGCACGCGGTGGACCCGGCCAGCGGCGTGGTCAAGGCCAGGCTCAAGGGCTTCAGCCGCTACGCGGTGATGGCCTACGACCGCACCTTCGCCGACCTGCGCGGCCACTGGGGCCGCGACGAGGTGGAGGTGCTGGCCAGCCGGCACCTGGTGGAGGGCGTCAACGAGCGCGAGTTCCAGCCCGACCGGAGCATCACCCGGGCCGAGCTGGCCAAGCTGCTGGTGCAGATGCTGGCCCAGGACCCCGACCGGGGCGTGACGGTAGCCGCGCCGGCGCAGCCCACCTTCGCCGACGTGGCGGCGGACGCCTGGTACTATGACTACGTGGAGACGGCGGCGCGCCACGGCCTGGTGCAGGGCTACGGCGGGCGCTTCCGGCCCGACGACCCGGTCACCCGGGAGGAGATGACGGCCATGGTCCTGCGGGCCATGGGCCTGGAGGCGGCGGCCCGGGCGGCGGCGAACGCGGCCCTGCCCTTCCGCGACGCCGACCAGGTGGCGGAGTGGGCCAGGGGCTACGTGGCCGTGGCCTCCCAGAAGGGCCTGGTCAGAGGCGTGGGAGGCGGCGCCTTCGCCCCGGCGGGCACGGCCACGCGCGCCCAGGGGGCGGCCCTGGTCCTGCGCGCCATGGAGCTGATGGGCATGATCACCGCCCCGGTCACCGTCACCGGCACGGTCACGGTGAGCGAGATCGAAGGCCGGCACCTGGAGCTGGAGGTGTCCGGGGGCGGCCCGGTGACCCGCTACGTGCTGATCCCGGGCGACGGCGCGGTGGCCAGGGAGCTCGAGGCCAGCGTGGGCCGTCAGGTCCGGGTCACCGGCCTGGTGGAGGACCGGCCCAACATCTACATGCGCGGGCCGCTGCTGCGCGTCCTGGAGGTGCGGCCGGCGGGCTGAGCCGCCCCGCGGGCGGCGGCGAGCCGCACGGGCGGGGGAGGGACGGGCGTCCCTCCCCCGCGCCTTTTCCCGGGGACCGGTGGTAGGGCGCGCGGCGGTGCGGCACGAAGGAGCGCGCCGCGGCCGGGGGCGTCCCGCGGGGCGGGGGGCGGATAATATGGAGCGAGACTGCGCGGGGGACGGTGAGCGCGGTGCTGGTCGGCAGGCTGCTGGTGAACGGGCTGGAGGGGGCGCACTACGAGCTGGAGGCGGTGGTGGAGGGGCGGAAGGCCGTGTACGTGGTGATCCCGGCGGGGGAGGAGGTGGAGCGCGCGCTGGCGGCCAGCATAGGGAAGCGGGTGCGCGTGGCCGGGGTGACCCACGAGGGGCCGAGCATCTTCATGCGGGGGCCGGTGCTGCGCGTGACCCACGTGCAGATCGTGTGACGGGGCGGCCGGGAGCCGCGCCGCGTTGCGCCTTTCGGGCCGGCAAGGCATACTTCCTGTTGGCTGTCCGCGCGGCGGTGGGGGAGGTGCGGCGGTGCGCTACCGGCTGGTGGTGGCGGACGTGGACGGGACGCTGGTGCACCGGGGCGGCGACGTGCCGCCCGAGGTGCGGGCGGCGGTGGACGCCTACCGCGCCCGCGGCGGGGTCTTCACCCTGGCCACGGGGCGGCCGGTGGAGGGGGTCCGCCACTACGTCGAGCAGCTGGCCCTGGACGTCCCCGCCATCGTCTTCAACGGCGCCGTGGTCTACGACTTCGGTGCCGAGCGGGTCTTGTACCGGCGGGAGCTCGACCCGGACCTGGCGCGGCGGGCCCTCGCCCTGGCGCGGGAGTACCCCGTCGACGCCTTCCTCTACGACGGGAGCCAGGTGCTGGTGGGCGAGATCACCGCGCGGGTCGAGGCGTACATGAGGAAGGACCGGGTGCGCTGCACGCCCGTCGGCGACCTGGTGGACTACCTCGACCGCACGGGCCTGCGGCCGCCCAAGCTCCTCTTCTTCGGCGATGTGGCCGCCTCGCTGCAGCTCATGGCGCGGCTAAGGTCCGAGGGGTGGCCGGTCAACTGCGTCCAGTCCGACGCCCACTTCATCGAGCTCCTCCCGGAGGGTGCCTCCAAGGGCGCGGCCCTGGAGTGGCTGGCCGGGCGCCTGGGGGTGCCCCTCGAGCGGGCCATGGCCATAGGCGACCAGGAGAACGACCTCGAGCTGTTGCGCAGGGCTGGCCTTGGGGTGGCGGTGGCCAACGCCCGGCCGGAGGTGAGGGCGGAGGCCGACCTGGTCACCCGCTCCCCCTACGGGCTGGGGGTGGCCGAGGCGCTGCGCCTGGCCCTCTCCCCGGCTGCGGGCGTCGGTTCCTGAGGCCGCGCGCCGCAGCCGCGTCGAACAGGAATACCCCCGAGACTGTCGAAGTGACGCAGAGTGTGCAATTTCGACCGCGGAGGTGTCGGGCGCGTGCCGCCGATCGTCGACCTGCAGCAGCGCCGCTGGAAGCGGTACGAACAGGTGCTCCTGGACAAGCTGACGGCCTTCGGGCGCCAGGTGTGCAGCGAGGCCACGCTGAGCCACGCCCTGGAGCAGTTCTGGGGCAAGAAGGGCCTGAGCGCGCCCGAGTTCGACGACGAGGTCAGCTTCGCCCGCTTCTTCGACTGGTTCCTCTTCGACTACCGCCGCACTAGCCGCGCCCGCCGCGTCATCGAGCGGTTCCGCGGCGCCTGCTGGGAGGAGCTGTCCCAGGAGGAGCGGCAGCTCCTGGAGGCCTGGGAGGACTCGTCCTTGGGGGTGTACGAGGTGCTCTCGGTGCGGCCGGGCGAGAGCCTGGTCCTGGCGGACGTCTTCACCGGCGAGCGGCTGGAGGCGCGCGACCACGAGGCCGCGGCCAGGCTGCACAAGTACGACCTGGTCCTCACCCGGCCGCTCCGCGTGTTCGAGACCTACAGCCTCTCGGCGGCCAGCCTGGTGGTGCCCCGCTCCTGGAAGCCGGCCGTCGAGAAGCTGGTGCGCGAGGAGTACGCCCGCTACGGCCGTCGTCACCCCGGCGCCGGCTGGAAGGAGTTCTTCCGGGCGCGCGCCCACCGGTTGAACCGCCTCCTGGTGGACCTCTTCCTCGACCGTCCCCGGCCGCGCCTGCAGACGGCCAGCGGGGAGGACCTGATCCTGTGCCGGGCCTGGTTCGACGTCACCGACCCGGAGGGCGCCGCCGCCGTCCTGGCGGCGGCCCCCGGCCTGCACCCGGCGGCGGACGCCGGCGACGGCAGCGCGGCCTGGCACTGGTTCCGGCCGGAGGAAGGGGGCGGCCTGGTCCTGGGAGAGGTGCGGCTCAGGGGGTCGCGCCTCCGCCTGCAGTGCCTGGCGCGGGAACGCCTGGAGGCGGGCAAGCGCTTCCTGGCCGAGCTGCTGGGCGACCGGCTGCGCCACCGGCTCGACGAGTACCGCAACCCCGAGGAGCTGATGCACGGCCGCCTCGCCGCGGGCGGCCCCCTGCCGGAGGACGTGGCCGCGGCCATCCGGCAGTTCCTCTACAATTACTACCGGCGCTGGATCGACGCCCCGGTGCCGGCCCTCGGCGGCCGCTCGCCCCGCCAGGCCTGCGCCACGGAGGAGGGGCGCCTGCAGGTGACGGAGATCCTCAAGCACCTGGAGAACCTGGAGGAGAAGAAGAAGCGGGCGGGCCAGCCCTACATCGAGGTGAACGTCATCCGCCGGGAGCTGGGCCTCCCCGAGGAGGACTGAGCGTGCACGCGCCCCCGGAGGAGCGCGAGCGGGCGGGCCGCGACCCGGAGGAGCGGTGGCTGGGGGAACGCCTGCTCCCCCTGCGGCGGGAGGTCCGCTACCTGGCCGACCTGCTGGGCGAGGTGCTGCGGGAGCAGGGCGGCGAGGGCCTGTTCCAGGCCGTGGAGCGGCTGCGCACCCTGGCCAAGAGCCTGCGGCGGCACTACGACCCGGCCGTGGAGCAGCAGCTCGTGTCCACGGTCCAGGCGCTCGACCTCCAGACGGCCACGCAGGTGGCGCGCGCCTTCGGCCTCTACTTCCACCTGGTCAACCTGGCGGAGCAGCACCACCGGGTGCGGCGCAAGCGGGAGTACGAGCGGGAGCGCCGGCAGCCCCAGCGGGGCTCCCTCACCAGCCTGGCCCGGGCGCTCAAGGCGCGCGGCCTCGACGCCCAGGCCCTGCGCCGTCTCCTGGAGCGGGTCTCCATCGGCCTGGTTGTCACCGCCCACCCCACCGAGGCGACCCGCCGCACCGTCCTGGCCAGCCTGCGCGCCCTCTACGACCTCCTCGACCGCCGGGAGAACCCCCTCCTCTCCCCGAAGGAGGAGGAGGAGATCCGCCGGGACATCAAGGAGATCCTCACCGTGCTCTGGCAGACGAGCGAGGTGCGGTCGACCTCTGTCCGCCCCCTCGACGAGGTACGCCAGAGCCTCTTTTACTTCGATGAGACCATCTTCGACGTGCTGCCCGAGGTGCACGCCCAGCTCGAGCGCGAGCTGCTCGCCCACTTCCCCCAACTGGGCCAGGGGGACGAGCCCTTCCGGCTGCCCTGCCTGCTGCGCTTCCGCAGCTGGGTGGGGGGCGACCGGGACGGCAACCCGCACGTCACGGCCGACGTCACCCGCGAGGCCCTCCGCCACTACCGCGACCTGGCGGTGCGGAAGTACATCGCCGCCGTGCGCGGCCTTATGGCCCGCTACGGCCAGTCGGCGCGGCTGGTGAGCGTGAGCCAGGAGCTGCTGGCGTCCCTGGAGGAGGACGAGCGGCGGCTGGTCTCGCGGCCGCCCGACTTCATCCGCTGGGACGCCTCCGAGCCCTACCGGCGCAAGCTGGCCCTGATGCTCTGGCGGCTGGAGCAGTTGCGGCAGCACAACCTAGCCCTGGCCGACGACTGGGAGGAGGGCGGCGACGCCTGGCCCGGCCGCTACCGCTCGGCGGAGGAGTTCCTGGCCGACCTGCGCCTCATCGAGCGAAGCCTCCTCCAGCACCGGGGCGAGGCGGTAGCCCGCGGCTCCCTGGGGCGGCTCATCCGGCAGGTGGAGCTGTTCGGCTTCCACCTGGCTTCCCTGGAGATCCGCCAGCACAGCGGGGTGCACGAGCGGGCCCTGGCCGAGATCCTGGCCGCCGCCGGGGCCGCCCCGGACTACCTGTCCCTCCCGGAGGAGGAGCGCGTCGCGCTGCTGACCCGCCTCCTGGAGGCCGGCGGGGTGGCGCTGCCGCCGGGGACGTCCTTCGGGCCCGAGACGGAGGAGCTGCTGCGGGTCTTCCGGCTCATCCGCCAGGCCCAGGCCGAGCTGGGCCCCGCCGCCGTCGACACTTACATCGTCAGCATGGCCCACCGGCCGAGCGACATCCTGGAGGTCCTCCTCCTGGCGCGCCAGGCCGGCGTGGAGGCCCTCACCGTCGTCCCCATCCTCGAGACCATCGACGACCTGCGCCACTCCGTGGAGGCGCTGCGCGCCCTGCTCGCCAACCCGGTGTACCGGCGGTATCTGGAGGCGCGCGGCGACTGCCAGGAGATCATGCTCGGCTACTCGGACAGCAACAAGGACGGGGGCTACCTGCCCGCCAACTGGGAGCTGTACCTGGCGCAGAAGCGGCTCCTGGAGGTGGGGGCGGAGGCCGGCGTGCGCCTGCTCTTCTTCCACGGCCGGGGCGGGGCCCTGGGACGGGGGGGCGGTCCCACCAGCCGGGCCATCATGGCCCTGCCCCCGGGGTCGACGGCTTACGGCATCAAGATCACGGAACAGGGCGAGGTGCTCTCCGACCGCTATCTGATCCCCGGGATCGCCTTCCGCAGCCTGGAGCAGGTCGTCTCCGCCACCCTGCTCAAGGCGGTCTCCGTCGGCCAGGCCGAGTCGGAGGTGCACCCCGAGTGGGAGGCGGCGCTGGAGGAGATGGCCCGGGAGGCCTTCGCCGCCTACCGCAGCTTCCTCTTCGGCCCCGGCGGGGAACCGGGGGAGGGGCTGGCCTACTTCTTCGAGGCCACGCCCATCCACCACATCGGCCAGCTCAACATCGGCTCCCGGCCGGTGGCCCGCGCCGCCGGCGAGCGCTTCGAGGACCTGCGCGCCATCCCCTGGGTCTTCGCCTGGACCCAGAGCCGCCACCTGCTCCCGGCCTGGTACGGCGTCGGCACGGCCCTGGAGCGGTTCGCCGCCGGCAAGCCCGCGGCCCTGGCCCTGCTGCAGGAGATGTACCGCCGCTGGCCCTTCTTCCAGGCCACCCTGGACAACCTGCAGATGGCCCTGGCCAAGGCCGACATGCACATCGCCCGCCGCTACGCCGACCTGGTGGCCGACCGCGCCCTGGCCGAGAGCGTCTTCGCCCGCCTGGAGGCGGAGTACGCGCGGACCTGCCACTGGGTCCAGGCGGTCACGGGCGTGCGCCACCTGCTCGACGCTGAGCCCGCCCTGCAGCAGTCCATCCGGCTGCGCAACCCGTACGTCGACCCGCTGAGCTACCTCCAGGTGCGCTTCCTGGCGGAGCACCGGCAGCTCGCGGCGGCCGCGTCGGAGGGGGCGGAGGACCTGGAGCGGCGCCGGGAGGACCTGGCCTACGCCATCCTGATCACCATCAACGGCATCGCCGCCGGCCTCCGCAACACCGGCTAGGCGCGACGCCCCCGGTGGGAGTCGCCGTCATTTTAAGGAAAACTCAATGAAGGGTTAGGGCGCATTTAAGGGAAAGGGACGATGATGGGGGCAGGAGGTGATGAAGATGTTCCCTGCGATCCTCTTCCTGCCGGTCATCGTCTCCCTGCTGGCGCTCGTCGCCCTGATCGCCACGGAGCCCTTCGGCACGCAGGCCGAGTAAGGCGGGCGGGCGCGCCCATGATCGGGACGAACGAGGGCTGACGGCCTCCGGGCAACCGCTCCCGGGGGCCGTCGCGGCTTCACGGGGAACGCCGCGCCTCGGGCGCAGGTGTGGCGGCGACCGCGGCACGATAAAGTACTAGGGGTGAGGCGGATGTGGGCGCGGCGGGCGATCCTGGCGGTGGCGGCCCATCCCGCCGTGGCGCGGGCGGTGGCGCGCCACGGCGTGAGGGCGGCGGCCCGCTTCGTGGCTGGCGAGGAGCTGGAGGACGCCCTGCGGGCGGTGCGGGAGCTGAACGCCGCGGGCCTCAAGGCCACCGTCGACTACCTGGGCGAGGCGGTGACCGCGCCCGAGGCGGCCCGCGCGGCGGCGGGCGTCTACGCGGCGGTGCTGGACCGCCTCGCGGCGGAGCGCCTGGACGCCAACATCTCCCTCAAGCCCACGCAGCTGGGGCTGGCCCTCGACCCGGCGCTGTGCCGCTCCCTGGTGGGGGGACTGGTGGAGCGCGCGGCCGCCGCGGGCAACTTCGTGCGCCTGGATATGGAGGACTCCCGCTACACCCAGGCCACCCTCGACCTGTTCCGGGAGCTAAGGCGCGCCCGGGAGAGCGTGGGGGTGGTGCTCCAGGCCTACCTCTACCGCAGCGCCGACGACCTGCGCTCCTTGCACCGCTTCGCGGCCGAGCTTCCGCGGCCCGTGCTCAACGTCCGCTTCTGCAAGGGAGCGTACAGCGAGCCCCCTTCCGTGGCCTACCCCCGCCGCCGGGAGGTGGACGCCAACTTCCTGCGCTTGGTGATCATGCACCTGGAGGCCGGGCACTACGCCGCCGTCGCCACCCATGACGAGCGCCTCATCGAGGAGGTGATCGCCTACCTGGGCCGGCGGGGCGGTGCGGCTGCCGGCCGCTGCGAGTTCCAGATGCTCTACGGCATCCGGCGGGACCTGCAGCGGGCGCTGGCGGCGCGGGGCTTCCCCGTGCGCGTCTACGTCCCCTTCGGCCGCGACTGGTACGCCTACTTCGTGCGCCGCCTCGCGGAGCGGCCGGCCAACGTCGCCTTCCTCGTCCGCAGCCTCCTCCGCGAAGGGCGGGCCGGCAGGGGCGCGCCCCGGCGTTGACCCCGGAGGGCAGCAGTCGCAGCCTGGCGTCGCCGCAGCGAGGCACTCATTGGAGGCCGCCATGCCGCCCGGCGAGGGCCTGGGGGACATCACCGAAGCCGGGCTCCATTAGGGCATAACCGCGGTTCTTCGTCGGCAAGGCGCCGACCTGGTGACGGTTTCTGGATCGCGATTACGCGATTTTGACCCGGTCCGATGAAAAGAGGGTTGTTGATCCCATCCTGGGGCGAGCTGCCAGTTTCCCGCCCGACGGCCGCCCGGAGCGCCGGGCCGGGGCGGGGGCGCCGTCCATTTGCCCGGCGTTATGCATCCCTGGTATAATCTGCGGGATGCAAGCGACCCGCCCGGGCCGGCCGCGCGCCGCCTCCGGGCGGGGCGACGGGGCGGCGGATGATCCGGCTCATCGTCTCGGACGTCGAGGGGTGCGTGATACCCGGGAGCGGTCGGCCCTGGGACCTGGAGGTGCTGGCCTCTCTGGCCCGCTACAACCGCCTGGCCCGCCGCGCGCCCGGCCTGCCCGCGCTCACCCTCGCCTCGGGGCGCCCGGTCCAATACCTCGAGGCCCTGGGGCATGCCATCGACCTCGACCGCCCCGTGTGCTGCGAGAACGGGGCCATCCTCTTCTTCCCCCGGGAGGGCCGGGCCGAGCTGCTGGTCGGGCCCGCGCAGGTCCGCCTCATGGCCCAGGTGCGCCGCTTCCTGGCCGAGCACTTCGGCCGCGACGGCCGGGCGCGGGTGGCCGTGGGCAAGGAGGTCTGCGTCAGCCTCATCCCGCTGGGGGGCGAGGAGACGGCGGCGGCGCTCCTCCTGGAAGAGGCGCGGGAGCTGATCGGGGCCCGGTTGGGCCTGGGCGACGGCGATCTGGTCTTCACCCGCTCGGCCGGGGCGGTGGACATCACGCCCGCCGGGGTGGACAAGGGGCGGGGCGTGCGCGCCCTGGCGGAGCGCCTGGGCGTCGACCCGGCGGAGATCCTGGCCATCGGGGACAGCCTGAACGACCTGCCCCTCCTGGAGGCGGCCGGACTGGCCTGCGCCCCCGGCAACGCCGAGGAGGCGGTGCGCCGCCGGGCGGCCTACGTCTCGCCGGAGCCCTTCGGCCGGGGCATCCTGGACGTGTTGCGCCGCTTCGCCGCGCCCGACGGGTGGTGAGCGGCGTGCCGCGCTTCCGGGACCTGCTGGGCAGGGAAGTCCTGGTCTTCGACGGCGCCATGGGGACGATGCTGCAGGCGGCGGGCCTGCCCCCGGGCGGCTGCCCCGAGCTGTGGAACCTGGAGCGTCCGGAGGTGGTCCTGGAGGTCCACCGGGCCTACGTCGAGGCCGGCGCCGCGGTCATCGAGACCAACACCTTCGGCGGCAACAGGGTGAAGCTCGGCCACTACGGCCTGGGCGGGCAGGTGCGCCAGATCAACGAGGCGGCCGCCCGCCTGGCCCGGGAGGCCGCGGGGGAGCGGGCGCTGGTGGCCGGCTCCCTGGGGCCCACGGGCCTCTTCGTCGAGCCGCTGGGCGAGCTGACCTTCCGCGAGGCCTACGACTGTTTCGCCGAGCAGGCGGAGGCGCTGGCCGCCGGCGGCGTCGACCTCCTCATCATCGAGACCATGGCCGACCTGGGCGAGATCCGCGCCGCCGTCCTCGCCGCCAAGGAGCGGACCGGCCTGCCGGTCATCGCCCAGATGACCTTCACCGAGTCGGGCCGCACCTTCACCGGCACCGACCCGACCACGGCGGCCTTGGTGCTGTCCTCCCTGGGGGCGGACGTGGTGGGGGCGAACTGCTCCCTGGGCCCGCGGGAACTGGTGCGGGTGGTGGCCGAGATGGCCGCCCTGGGCCGGGTCCCCGTGAGCGTCCTTCCCAACGCCGGCCTGCCGCGGCTAGTGGGCGACCGGACCGTGTTCCCCATGGAGCCGGAGGAGTTCGCCTCCTGGGGACCGCGCCTGGTGGCGGCCGGGGCGGCCATCGTGGGCGGGTGCTGCGGCACCACGCCCGAGTACATACGACTGCTGCGCGGGGCGGTGGCCGGGCTGCGTCCGGCCGCGCCGCCCGCGGACCCGCCGGGGCGCCTCACCGCCGTGGCCTCCCGCACCCGTTCCCTCTTCTTCTTCGAGGAGAACCTGCCGGTGGTGATCGGCGAGCGGCTCAACCCGACCGGGCGCAAGAAGCTGGCCGCCGACATCGCGGCGGGGGACTTCGTCCTGGTGCGGCAGGAGGCGCGGGCGCAGGCGGCGGCCGGGGCGCACCTCCTGGACGTCAACGTGGGCGTGCCCGGCATCGACGAGGCGGAGGCCATGCGGCGGGCGGTGCTGGCCGTCCAGGAGGCGGCCGACCTCCCCCTCTGCGTCGACTCCTCGACCCCCGCGGCCCTGGAGGCCGGGCTGGAGGCCTTCATCGGCAAGGCGCTGGTGAACTCCGCGTCCGGGGAGAGGGAGCGGCTGGAGCGGGTGCTGCCGCTGGCGCGCCGCTACGGCGCCGCCCTGGTCGTCCTGGCGCTGGACGACGAGGGCATCCCGCCCACCGCCGAGGGGCGGCTGCGCGTGGCCGAGCGGGTGCTGCGGGAGGCGGAGGCGGCCGGGTTCCCGCGCCAGGACCTGCTGGTCGACTGCCTGTGCCTGGCCGTGGGGGCCGACCAGGCCGCGGCCCGCGAGACCCTGGCCGCCCTGCGCCTGGTGAAGGAGCGGCTGGGCCTGCGGACGGTGCTGGGCCTGAGCAACATCTCCTTCGGGATGCCCAACCGCCGCCTGCTCAACGCCACCTTCCTGGCCATGGCCCTGGAGGCCGGGCTGGACGCCGTGATCCTCAACCCCCTAGACCCGGCGCTGGCCGACACCCTGCGCGCGGCGCGGGTCCTGCTGGGCCGCGACCGCGACGCCCGCGAGTACGTCGCGGCCATGCGCGAGCATGAGGCGTCCCCGCCGTCCCCGCCCGCGCCCCGGCCCGAGCAGCCCGCGGGAGCGGCCCC
>JBBIPI010000037.1:0-11887 GCA_037442985.1 Clostridiales bacterium | reverse complement strand
CGCCGCCGGCGGCCTGGAGATGATGCGCCGGGCGCGCGAGGCGGCGGCGGAGGGGGCGGCCGCCGCGGGCGCGCCGCGCCCCCTGGTGGTGGCCGTGACGGTGCTGACCAGCCTGGACGCCGACGCCTTGCGCCGGGAGGTGGGCGTCGACCGCTCCCCCCGTGACCAGGTGGTCTTCTGGGCGGAGCGGGCGCGCGCGGCCGGGCTGGACGGGGTGGTCTGCTCTCCCCGGGAGGCGGCCGCGGTGCGGGCGGCCTGCGGTCCTGGGTTCCTCCTCGTGACGCCGGGGGTGCGGCCGGGCGGGGCGGCGGCGGGCGACCAGCGGCGGCTGGCCACCCCCGGGGAAGCGGTGCGCGCCGGGGCCGACTTCCTCGTCGTAGGGCGCCCGATCACGGCCGCGCCCGACCCCCTGGCTGCCGCCTTGCTGGTGCTGGAGGAGATGAGCGCGTGACGCCCGAGCGGCTCGAGGCGGTGGCCGTCGCGGCGGCGCGGGCGGCCGGGGAGGTGCTCCGCGCCTGCTTCGGCGACCGCGACGGCCTGCCGGTGGGGTTCAAGCGCACCGAGGTGGACCTGGTGACCGAGGTGGACCGGGCGGCGGAGGAGGCGGCCCTGGCGGTGATCAAGGCCGCCTGCCCCGGCCACCGCGTGGTGGCCGAGGAGACGGCGGCCCACGAGGCGGCCATCTGGGAGCCGGGCTACGCCTGGATCGTCGATCCCCTGGACGGCACGACCAACTACGTCCAGGGGATCCCGTACTTCGCCGTCTCGGTGGCCGTCTACCGGGACGGCCGGCCCCTGGTCGGGGTCGTCCACGACCCGCTGCGGGACGAGCTGTTCGCCGCCCGCCGGGGCGGGGGCGCCACCCTCAACGGCGCGCTGGTACGGGTGAGCCGTCGGGAGCGGCTGCTGCGCTGCGTCCTGGCCACGGGCACCGCGGTGGCGCGCTTCGGGGAGTGGCCCGACCTGGTGCGCGACCTGGCGGCGGTGGGGCCGCAGGTGGGCAACGTCCGCTTCCTGGGGGCGGCCGCCCTGCACCTGGCGTACGTGGCCTGCGGGCGGCTGGACGGCTTCTGGGAGCGGCGGCTGGCGCCGTGGGACCTGGCGGCCGGCGCCCTGCTGGTGGAGGAGGCCGGCGGGCGGGTGACGTGCCCCGACGGGTCGCCCTTCACCCTGGCCAGCCACTCCATCCTGGCGACCAACGGCCTCATCCACGACCGGGTGGCCGCGCTCCTGGCCGGAGGGTGAAGCGTCGGAGCGGTGGGACACGATCGCGGAGGTGGAAGCGGTGGCGACGGTCCAGGACGGCAGGGGTAGCCCGGGAGAGGAGGAAATCCTGGGGCTGCTCCGGTCAGCGGGGGTGTACCTGGAGGGCCACTTCCGGCTCACCTCCGGGCGGCACAGCCCCGCCTTCTTCCTCTTCTCGCAAGCCTTCCAGGACCCGCGGGTCGCCGAGCGGCTGGGACAGGCCGTGGCCGCCCTCTTCGCGGGCGAGGGCGTGGAGGCGGTGGCGGGACCGGCCCTGGGCGGCATCATCCTGGCCCACGAGGTGGCGCGCGCCCTGGGGGTGCGCTCCCTCTACGCCGAAAAGGTGGAGGGGGGAATGGCCTTCCGGCGCGGCTTCCGCCTGCGCCCGGGCGAGCGGGTGCTGGTGGTGGAGGACGCCGTCACCACCGGCGGCTCGGTGCGGCGCGTCCTCGACCTGGTGCGGGCGGCGGGCGCCGTGCCGGTCGGGGTGGGCGCGGTGGTCGACCGCAGCGGCGGCGGGGCGGACTTCGGCGCCGTGCCGTTCCGGGCGCTGGCCCGCGTGGACGTGCCGTCCTACGACCCGGACGGCTGTCCCCTCTGCCGGGCCGGCATCCCCCTGGTGGCCCCCAAGGATGCCTGAGCCGGCCGACGAAGGCCGTTCGTGCCGGCTCGCCGGCATGGGGGATTGAGCCGAAACTGGCAGAGCGCGCCAGTTATAGGGTTAATGGCCCGTTCCCTTGTGGCCTCCTCGCCTGCCCCTGCAGCGTCTATGCCTCGCGACGGCCCTGTGTTTTCATTCCCTGTTGTGCCGCGCCGGTGCCGGGCGGTGGGGCCGGTCGTCGCCCGCGAACAGCGCCATGCGCTGGAGCCGGGCCGCCCGGGCCGGCTCGAGCAGGGCAGCGGTGCGGATTGCGATGGCCCGGCGCGTGCTCTATCCTGGGGAGCCGGGTGATCGGCAGTGCTGACCTTCCTCATCGCCGCTACGCTCGTGTCCTGGGGGGCCTGGGGCATCTTCGACAAGCTGGCTGTGGCCCGGACCCACCCGCTGGTAGTGCAGCTCTACGGCAGCCTGGTGAGCATGGCCTTCCTCCCGGCGTATGTGTGGGTGCTGCGCCGGGAGGGCGTCCCCTTGGGCTGGCCGGCCGGCGCGGGGGCCTGGATCGTCCTGGCCTCGGCTTCCGGCGTGCTCGGCCTGGTGGCTTTCGTGTACGCCCTCAAGTTGGGCAGCGCTACCTACGTCATCGGCGTGACGGCCGCCTACCCGGTGGTGAGCCTCCTCCTGGCCCGGCTCTTCCTGGGGGAACCGCTGACCTTGACCAGGGTTGCGGGCATCGTGCTCGTGTCCGCCGGGCTGTACGCCCTGCACCTGGGGGAACAGGCGTCCGGCCGGCCCGGTTGAGCGCGGCTTGGTAGCAGCAGGAAATCCGCCCTCTCCCGCGAATTACCAGTATATGGTTGAGAGGAGGGGAGAGGGAGATGCGCTGGCTGGCCCTCGTCCTGGCCGTCGCCCTGGGTGCGGGGGGTTGCGCTCCCAGGGGCGCCGACTCCGGCGAGTACCTGTTCCTGTTCGTGTGGGAGGTGAACAACCGGGCGGTGCGCGGCGCGCCCGTCGCCCTGGATGGGGAGCCCGGCGCTGAGTTCGACCCGGGGCAGCGGACGGTACGGGTGGCGCGGCGGGAAGAGCTGCCCGGGGCGGGGGCGCGGGCGCTGGTGCTGCATCGCGCCGACTCCCTGGACCTGACCCTGGCGAGCCGTGCCTTCCCGATATATCGGTTGCCGGCGCGCGTTCCCGTGGACAGCCCGTTGCGGCGGCCGGGAAGGGTGCTCGACCGCAGCGGCCGGCCTTTGGCGCTATCGAACGTGGTGGACGAGGCGACGCGGCTGCTCCCAGGGCCACTCGCGGTGAAGGCCATCGAGGAGGACGGCACGGCGGTGCTGGGATGGGGGGAGGAGGAGTTCCGGCTGGCGCCCGGCGGCGGCTGGGCGCTGGCCCTGGCCAGAGGTCGGTCAGGAGACGTGGCGGTCATCGGAAACGGCCCCGGGTGGGAAGGGAGCGTCAGGGAGCACCTGCACCGGGGCGACGCGCTCACGGTGCTGAGAGTGTACAACCACGGGTGGTGGCCCCGGGAGCGCGTCACCCTCGCCGCCGGGAGCTAGCTATCGGGCCGCCGCCACACCCTGCTGGACTGCGGCGGGGACCAGATACGCGCAGCAGTTCTCGCCTTGGACCAGGCAGCACTCGCGCTTGAGCTTGGTGCCCAGCAGGCTCTCGAACATCTCGTGCTCCATCTGGCAGATGACCGGGTAGCGCTTGGCCACCTGGGCGATGGTGCAGTTGTAGTGGCGGAAGAGGATCCCTTCGGGGCGCTCCTCCAGCTCAGCCATGTAGCCGTTCTCGGCCTGCGCCTGGACCAGTTCCTTCACCCGCTCGGGGATGGCACGGGCCGTGAGGCGGGCGGCCAAGGCATCCCGCAGGCGCTCCGTCCGCTTCCGCAGGACTGCCTCGACCTTCTCGGTGCCGTCCATCTCCTGAAGGGCCTCGAGGATGGCGAGGGCGAAGGAGTCGTAGGTCCGGGGGAAGAGCTCATCTCCCTTGTCGGTGAGGGCGTACACGTGGGCCGGCCGGCCCATGCCCCCACGCTTCTTGCTCATCGTGATCAGGCCGTCGCGCTCCAGGATCGCCAGTTGCTGGCGTACCCCCATGGGCGTGATGCCGATGGCGTGGCTCAGTTGTTCGACGGTCATGCCGCCGGAGCGCTTGAGGAGGACCAGGATCTCCCGCCGCGTAGGGTTCTGCACGAGCTCCACGGCTTCTCCCCCTCTCCACGGGATTGCCATGCCGATAATAACACAAATTGAACTAAAAGAGAATATTATTTCGTTCCAATCAAGCGTTAATGAGACTCACTTTCGTAATTTGGGCGCGGCGTTGTGCCGCCAGTTCGACGTCGCGTATACTGGCCTTCGGACGGGCGGGGGTGACGGGTTTGGCCGTTTCCGACGGGGGCCTGACCTACGACCTGGGCGAGTACCTTCAGCTGGGCTCGAGCCCGGATGAGCGGGAAGTCGTCTGCGTGTTCCGCGTCGCCACGCGCGAGGACACCTCGCTGGAGGAGGCGGCGGCGGCGATGGCGGCCGAGTCCTCCGTGGGCTCCTGGACGCCCGTCGGCCCCGCGGGGCAGGAGGCGGTGCGGCGCCTGCGGGCCAGGGCGTTCCGGATCGACGGCGACCTGGTCCACATCGCCTATCCGCCGGAGCTGTTCGAGCCTGGCAGCCTCCCCCAGTTCCTGGCCGCCCTGACCGGCAGCGTGTTCGGCTTCACGGCTCTCCCCGCGGTGCGCCTGGAGGACGTGCGCCTGCCCCTGCCGCTGGTCGAGTCCTTCCCCGGGCCCCACCTGGGGATCGCGGGCGTGCGGCGGCTGCTGGGGGTCGCGGACCGCCCCCTGGCCTGCGCCACGGTGCGTCCCAAGGTCGGCCTCTCGCCGCGGGAGCAGGCGGCGCTGGTGCGCGAGACCCTCCTGGGCGGCCTGGACCTGGTCAAGGACGACGAGGCCCTCACCGGCCAGCCGTCCAGCCCCTTCGATGAACGGGTCAAGCACGTGGCGGAAGCCGTTCGGGAGGCCGAGCGCGCCACGGGCGAGCCCAAGGGCTGGTGCGCCAACATCACCGCCGGCGACGCGGAGGAGATGGTGCGGCGGGCGGAGGTGGTGCGGGCCGAGGGCGGGAAGTTCGTGCTCGTCGACTTCCTGACCGCCGGCCTGGCGGCGACGGCGACGGTGCGCCGCCACTGCCAGCGGCTCGGCCTGGCCCTCTTCGGTCACCGGGCCATGCATGCCGTCCTCGACCGGCCCCTCCGGCACGGGATAGACTACCGGGTCATCGCCCGCTGGGCGCGCCTGGTCGGCCTCGACCTTGTGCTGGTAGGGGCGGGGGCGGTGCGGGGCGAGGCCAGGCGGGAGGAGTTGCGCCAGCGCTGCCGGCTCCTGCGCGACGCCAGGGTGCCCGCGGGGGACGGTTTGTGGTACCCGCAGGAGTGGGGGCGCCTGAAGGCCGTACTGCCCGTCGCCTCGGGGGCGCTGGACCCTCGCCACGTCTGGGACCTCTACGAGGCCATGGGGAAGGACGCCGTCTTCCTCTTCGGCGGCGGGTGCCACGGCCATCCCTGGGGCAGCCGGGCGGGGGCGGAAGCCATCCGGGCGGCCCTGGAGGCGGCGGTGGCCGGGATCGGCCCGGAGCGGGCGGCCGCCAGCCACCCGGCCCTCGCCGCAGCCCTCGAATACTGGTCCGCATACTCCTGAGCGTCTGGACCTGATCGGCAGGAATTGCCACCTTCCTATCCAATATATGGGAATAGGGAGGTGGTGGCATGCGCGTTGCCTGTGTAGCTCTCAGCGTCGCGCTACTGGCGGCAGCGGTGAGAGGGCCGGCGGCGGCCGCGGCGACGCTGCCCTCGGCTTCACCGCGCCTGCCGGTGATCCTGGTGCACGGCGCGGGGTCGGGGCCGGGCGTCTGGCCCGGGGCGGCCGGGGGGGCTCTACGCCGCGCTGGTGGCGCGGGGGTACGTGCCGGGCCAGACGCTCTACGTCCTCGACTACTCGGATGCCGCCGACGGCGACTACGTGCGCGTGGCCCGCGAGCGGTTCGGTCCGCTGGTGGAGCGCGCCCTGGAGGTCTCGGGGGCGCCGAAGGTCGACCTGGTCGCCCACAGCATGGGCGCGCTGGTGGCCAGGTACTACGTGACCGCCCTGGGCGGGTCGGACAGGGTGCGGACGGTCGTCATGCTCGCCCCGCCCAACCGCGGCGCGCGCCTGGCCGCCCTCTACCGCCTCGTCGGCGCCGTCGCCGAGCAGGAGCGGCTGCGGCGCGCCGAGGGAGGCGGCAGGGGGGAGGTGCTCGACCCCGGCGCCGTGTCCGGTCCCTTCGTCGACGAGCGCTCCTACCTCAAGCGCGTGTCCCGCGACTTCTTCGAGCCGCTGTACGCCGAGTTCGTCGAGGAAGAGCTCTTTCTGCGGCCGGTTCCCGAGGACGGGCGGCCGGCGACGTTCCCGTCCTGGCTGGCAGCCCGTCACCCGGAACGGTATGAGGACGCCTTCGCGCGCGCCGGCGAGCCGCCGCTGGCCGGGGAACGGGATCCCGAGGACCCCGAACCGGGCGCCTTCCTGAGCCGCGGCTACTTCCACACGCTGGCCCTGGCCGTGGCGCGGAACAACTACCGGCAGCTGGCGCCCTGGGCGCTGGTGGCGCTCGAGGGCTGGGAGGAGGACCTGGTGCCCTCCGAGAGCCTCAAGGACACCGTGGTCCGCTTCCTGGAGCGACGCGCCCTGCGGCTGCTGGGAGAGGCGCTGCGGCGCTACGGGCTCTTGGCCGGCCGGCAGGCGCTCCTGGCGGGCGGCGAGGCCCTGTCCGGCCTTTCCCCCGCCTCGCAGGCGGTCGCCCGCCTGGTGCGCGAGGAGGAGCCCGTCTCCTGGGAGACGGCGGACGCGGGGCGCGTGCCGGCCAACCGCTGGCTTGCGCGGCTGAACGCGCGGGAGCAGGCGGAGGCTGAGACCCGGCCCGTGTGCTACGTGATCGTGCTCGGGGAGTTCCCGGGCACGCGGGGCGACCTGGCGGTGGAGGCCGAGGACGCGCTCCTCCCTCCCGGTCCCCTGGACGTGTACCGCCTGGAGCGGGGCTTCCTGGCCAATCACCTGAGCCTGGCGCGCGACCGGCGCCTGTACCCCTTCATCCTGGCGGAGCTGGATCCCCTGGCGGGAGCACGCCGGGCGCGCGGCGCGCCGGCGCCGGTCTCCGACGGCACGGTCCAGGAGGGGGAGGGCTCCGTGGGGCCAAGCGCCCCGGTGCTCATCGAGCTCCAGGCGGGGGACGGAAGGGCGGAGGCGTCCCTCCTCTCCGCTGAGGTCAGCCCGGCGGGCGAGCCGGCCCCGGGCCTGGCGCTGCGAGGCTACCTCCTGGTGGCGCGCGGCGGGGTGGTGCGACGGGTGGAGCCGTTGCGGGCAGCCGGGCGGGACGGCGCGCTGAGGGGTTCCCTGGACCTGGGTGGGCTTGACCCCGTGGACCGGGTGTTCCTGGCCGTGCGCCTGGTGCCGCCGGGCGGGGGCCGGCCCTCGCCGGCTCGCCTCCGCGCCTGGGTCTCCCAGGCCTTCCGCTATTCCGTCACCATGGGTGCGCCGGGGATGTCCCCGGGCGCGGCCCCGAGGGCCGGCGGAGGTCGCTCCGCTGGGCAGCGGGAGGGGGGCGACGCGGGCGGGACGAGCAGGGAGCGGGGCGCGTCGCCAGAGGCGCCCCGGCTCGACCTCCGCGATCGGAACGACCGGGGTGTGCCGCGCGTCGACGTCGTCTACCGCAACAAGCGGACGACGGACCGCGTGGAGGACAGGACCTACCACGTGCGCTGGGAATGGGACTTCGGCGACGGGACGACATGGGTCGACGGGGACCCGTCCCACATCGTGAGCGAGGTGAGCCATGCCTTCCCCCCGGGCACCTACACCGTGCGCGCCCGCTCGGTGAGCAACAAGGGGACCGTGCTGCGCGAGGTCACCTGGGAGGTGACGGTGAGCGCTCCCGGGGAAACGATCCGGTTCGAGACGGGAGGCGGTCCGTTTACGGGCGGGGGTGGGCCGCCCCCGCCAGTGACGGACGGCGGCGGGTGGGCGGTCAGGACCTTCCGGGCGGAGACGGTGCGCGAGCCGGTGCCGCGCCTGGTGCTGCACGGGCCGCTCAAGTGGATCACCGGCCGCCCGGCCCGGTTCCGGGTGGAGGTGGAGGTGCCCCCGGTTCCCTTCCTGGACGCGGTGACCGTCACCCTGTACCCGGCGCGGGAGTTCGACGTGGTGTGGGCGCGCCCCGGCATCTTTCGGGTCCAGGCCGCCGCCGTGGTGCGCGCCACCTACCGGTTGCCCGAGGGGCGGCTGGTGCTGACGAACACTTACGTGGTGGAGCGCAAGGTGGACGTCCTGGCCACCAGCGTCACCGGCTGAGAGAGGGCGAGGCTCCCCTTGATAGAATGGAGGCGACGAGCACCGCGAGGGGGGCGGCCGGGCATGGACGGGCACGAGGAAGACAGGGAGAGACCGGCGGCGCACTGCGCCCACGTCGTGGAGGGGCCGCAGGCGGCCGACGGCCGGCGCCTGAGCCGCGCCACCGACGCCGCCGACCTGCTCCGGCGGCTGCGCCGCATCGAGGGGCAGGTGCGCGGCCTGCAGCGGATGGTGGAGGAAGGCCGCTACTGCGTCGACATCCTGGTCCAGGTGGCCGCGGTCAAGGCGGCGCTCGATGCCGTGGGGCTCAGCCTGCTCGACGGGCACATCCGCGGCTGCGTCCAGGACGCCATCGCTGGAGGACGGGGCGACGCCGCCGTCGCGGAGCTGATGGACGTCATCGGCCGCTACCTGCGCCAGCCCTGAGCCCGGAGTGCCGGGGGCCGGGAGGAGGGAGTCGCCAACCCCCCGGCCCCCGCCCTCGCTACTCCTCCACCGTCACGCTCGCCTTCATGAACGGGTGGATGGTGCAGACGTATTCGAACGTGCCGGTCTTCGTCATCACCAGGGACCATTTGCCTGTTCCGGGCTGCATGATCGGCCCCTGCACCTTCAGGTCGGTGCTGGAGAAGTCGGCGTTGTGCATGTCGGTGTCCGCGTTCTCCCACACCACCTTGGTGCCGCGCTTGACCGTCAGGGACGACGGCTTGAACTCGCCCTGCTCGATGGTGACGGTGACGGTCTGGCCGTTCCAGCCGGCGTCCTGGTCTCCCGCGTCGTTACCGCCTGGAGTCGGGCTGGTGGCGGCGGGCTGATCCTTCGGGGCCGTCGAGCCCTGGGTGGTCTGGTCTGTGCCTTTGCCGGGTGCGGGGGCCGGCTCTGGCTGCTTGGAACCGCAAGCGGTCGCGAGCAGCGCCACGAGCACCAGGACCGCGAACCAGCCAAAGCGACGTACCTTTCCCATCGTTCGACGTTCCCTCCTGTCGTGTGACCAAGGTTTTTGCTTTCTGAGCGACGATTGCTAGAAGACGAAGTGAATCTGCAAGAAGAGCGTGCCGAGCAGAAACGCCACCCCCCCCAACAGCAACTCGAGTCTAGTCAGCCAGGCCACCCTGACGGCCAGCCGGCGGGCCTCCTCCCCCGGGTGGGGGTTCGCAGCGGCCTGGAGCCGGGGCACCAGGACGAGGGCGACGTAGAGCCCCAGGCCGAGCATGGCCAGGAAGGCCAGGAGCTTCAGCAGCAGCGCGAACCCATACGCGGTGGTGAGGAAGAGGGTCAGGCTGTTCCGGACCCCGAAGCCGTGGTACCCCATGCGCAGGAAGCCGGTGCCGACCAGGAGCCCCAGGCTCCCCGCGATAAGGGGGTTGAAGCGGCGATAGGCCGCCTCCAGGAGCTGGGCGCCGTCTGGTCGGCGCAGGGCGGCCGGGTGGATCACGGCGGTGACGAAGAGGAGGGCGCCCACCCAGGCCACGGCCGCGGCGACGTGCACGAACGTCAACCAAGTGGCGGGCAACACCCCCTGGAGCGCGCGCAGCCAGACCGCGAGGGTCACGCGCGCCGGCGCCACCGCGGCGATGAAGAAAGTGCCCCGCACCTCCGCGCCGTCGGCGAGCTGCAGGACGACGCGGAGGGTGTGGGGACCGGTCGCCTGGAAGGTGTGGCGCAGCCGGCCGCCGGCCACCTGGCGCGCCACGCTCTTGCCGGCGCGGTCTTCGATGCCGACGTTCAGGCGGGCGATGGCCACCTCCCGGCCCGTCTCCAGGTTCCGCACCGTGAACTGGAGCCATGCCGGCTGGTTGATCAGCGGCAGCTCGGGTTCGCTGGCGAAGGCGATCTCGTACGCGCCGGAGCGCACCACCTGGCGCTGAGGCGCCCCGGATCTTTCCGGCTGCCCCTGGCCGGCAGCCGGTGCGGCCAGGGCAAGGGCGGGCACCAGGAGGGCGAAGGCCGCGAGGGCGCTCCGGAACGGGTGTGGGCGTCTGCACGCTGCCGACCTCACGGGGTTCACCTCACCACATGGAGCTGCGGGAAGGTCGCCCCGAGGAGCAGGGAGAGGAGGCCGAGGCCGGCCTCGGCCAGGCCGAAGGCCATCACCAGCCGGGCCAGCAGGTACTCGGGGTCCCAGCCCCGCCGCTGGAGGAAGGCCTCCACGCAGGGCTCGGCCGGCCGCGGCCAGGCCGAGGGCGAGGAGCTGCCGGCGCAGGGACGCGAGCTCGCCCGCTCCGGAAGCGCCCTGGCCTCCCGCAGCGTGGGCCTCGATGTACCGTGGCACGACCCGCCAGGCGAGGACCGCCGCCAGGTCTAACATGATGAGAAAGAGGATGAGCTTGGCCACCAGCACCAGCCCGTAGGTGGTGCGGAAGAAGAGGTCCAGGCTGCCCCAGGTGAGGCCGTGGTACATGCTGGAGAGGAAGCCGGTGAGGGGGAGGAGCACGGCGCTGGCGGCGAAGACGGCCATCAGCCCGCCGCGGGCGCGGCGCAGGAGCTCGCTGCCCTGCCCGTCCCGCGGCGCGGCCGGCGCGAGGACGAAGGCGAAGAGCGGGAAGGACAGCACCCAGGCTGCGGCGGCCACGAGATGGAGCCACTTGAGAGCGACGACGGGCACGAGGCCCGCCAGCACGCCCGTCAGCCGGCGCAGGTCCACCCCGCTGGGCGCCACGTCGAGGGCGAAGCTGGCCTCCACCTTCTCGGCGGTCTGGGCCGGCTCCACCGCCGGCAACACGATGGAGTGCCGGCCGGGGAGCGAGAAGACGAAGGGCGTGGCCAGTTCGGGTGACCCGGCGCTCCCAAGCTGGGAGAGGGGCGCATAGGCGTGGAGGTCAAAGCGCTGGCCGTCCGGTGCGATCACCGTGACGGCCACGTGCCGCAGGGGGACGGCGGTGCCGGTGGCCGCGTCCTGGAGCCGGAACCTCAGCACCACGTTCTGGTTGGTCGCCGGCGCCGGCGGCTCGACCCAGAAGAGGACCTCGTAGCGGCGGCCCAGGGAGCCGGTCGCCGCGACGCGTTGAGGCTCGGGCTGCTCGTCCTGGGAGCGCGCGGCGGGTGCGAAGGTGAGGACGAGGAGGCCCAGGGTCAGAGCCGCCACCAGCGCAGCCCCCGCCCGGCGGAGGCGCAGGCACTGGCCGCGCGGAGCGTCGGCTCCACGTCTCCTGTTTCGCCCCTCCTCGGGAACAGCCGCGGTCTGACCGCGTTGCGTCGCCATCCCCAACCCCTTGGTCTCGGCGGCCACTGCAGCGGTTCAGTGGTGCAGCAATAGCAAATCGAGATCGAGGCTCGCGGACGTCTCGCCCGCCTGAGCCCGGATCACGACGGGGAAGGTCAGGTTGCCGGGTGGATCGTCTTCGTATGCCCGGAAAGGTTCTTCCGTGCCGAAGACGGTGAGGCGGGCCTGCGCCTGGCCGTCCGCCGGGACGCGCAGCACGGGGGGGTCGAACTCGGCGCGGGCACCGGGAGGCAGCCCTTCGATACTGAGGACCACCTCGTCCGCGGCGAACCCCCCGGTGGAGCGGACCACGACGCCCATGACCGAGGTCTCCCCCTCGTATGCGCCCACGGGCAAGAAGTAGCCGTTGTAGCCTGTCCCCGTGAGCTGGAGGCCCGGCGGCGCCGCGGCCTGGCCGGGCGCCGGAGACGCGGCCGCCGCCTCGGCGCCGGCCTGCGCG
>JBBIPI010000036.1:0-11928 GCA_037442985.1 Clostridiales bacterium | reverse complement strand
GTCCAGCAGCGCGGGCTCTACCGCCTGGCCACGCCGCTCGGCGAAGTGAGCGCCGAGCTCTCCGGCCGCTTCCTGCACGCGGCGGCCCCCGGCGAGCACCCCGCCCGCCGGGCGGAGCCGGTCTCCGGGCAGTCGGCGGCAGCCGCGGAAGCGGGGCCGGTGGCCGAACCCGAGGTGCTTCTACGGGTGGAGGGGCTGAAGAAGCACTTCGCGCTGGGGCGCCGGCTGCTGCGCGCCCTGGACGGGGTGGACCTGGAGCTGCGGACGGGAGAGGTCCTCGCCGTGGTGGGCGAGAGCGGCTGCGGCAAGAGCACGCTCTGGCGGACCGCCCTGCACCTGCAGCCGCCGACGGCGGGGAGGGTGGTCTTCCGGGGACGGCCGGTGTCCCCCCGGGACGTCCGGGGCCTGCGGGCCTTCCGGCGGCAGGTGGGCGTCGTGTTCCAGGACCCCTACGCGAGCCTCAACCCGCGGCTCCAGGTGGAGGAGATCGTGGCCGAGCCGCTGGCGGTGGCCGGCTGGCCGCGGCGGGAGCGGCGGGAGCGCGTGCGCGACCTGCTCGGCCTGGTCGGGCTGCGCCCCGAGCACGCGGCCGCCCGCCCGGGGGAGCTGAGCGGCGGGCAGCGGCAGCGGGTGGCCATCGCCCGCGCCCTCGCCGCGTCCCCCTGCCTGCTGGTGGCCGACGAGCCGGTCTCCTCCCTGGACGTGACCATCCAGGCCCAGGTGGTCGGCCTGCTGCGGGAGCTGAGGGAGCGGCTGGGCCTCGCCTACCTGTTCATCACCCACGACCTCGGGCTCGTCCCCGCCCTGGCGGACCGCGTCGCCGTCATGTACCTGGGCCGCGTCGTCGAGGTGGCGCCGGTGCAGGAGCTCTATCGCCACCCGGCCCACCCGTACGCGGAAGCGCTGCTGGCCGCCATGCCCGACCTGGACGGGCGGCGACCGAGGGCGGCCCTGCGGGGCGAGGTGCCCAGCCCCCTGGACCCGCCGCCGGGCTGTCCCTTCCACCCCCGCTGCCCTCGCCCGCGGCCCGAGTGCCGGGAGGAGCGCCCGCCGTTGCGAGACGTCGGCGGGCACCTGGTGGCTTGCCACCGGGCATAGGGGGCGGGCGGATCCCGTGTCGGCGGACGAGGTCATCGTCGCGGAGGGGCTCACGAAGGTCTTCGGGGGGCGTCGGGTGGCCGTCGACGCCGTCTCCTTCGCCGTCCGGCGGGGGGAGATCTTCGGCTTCCTCGGGCCCAACGGCGCCGGCAAGTCGACGACCATCGCCCTGCTGACCACCCTGCTCCGGCCCAGCGCCGGCCGGGCGCGGGTGGCCGGTCACGACGTGGCGGCCGAGCCCCTGGCGGTGCGCCGCCAGATCGGCTACGTGTCCCAGGACGTGGCCGTGGACGACCTGCTCACCGGCCGGGAGAACCTTCACTTCCAGGGCCGGTTGTACCACCTGGGCGGCCGGGAACTGCGGGCGCGGGTGGAGGCCGTCCTGGAGATGGTCGACCTGGCGGAGCGGGCCGACGACCTGGTGGCCACGTACTCCGGGGGGATGCGCAAGCGCCTGGACCTGGCCGCCGGGCTGCTCCATCGCCCGCAGGTCCTCTTCCTGGACGAGCCCACCCTGGGCCTGGACGTCCAGAGCCGCCAGCGCATCTGGGGCTACGTGCGGCGGCTCCGGGACGAGGAGGGGGTGACCGTCTTCCTGACCACCCACTACATGGAAGAGGCCGACACCCTCTGCGACCGCGTGGCCATCATCGACCGGGGCGAGATCGTCGCCCTGGGCTCGCCGCGGGCGCTGAAGGCGGGGCTGCGGGGCGACCGCGTGACCCTGGCGCTGGAGCCGGGGGCGGACGCCGGGGCGGCGCGCCGGGTGCTGGAGCGGCTGGCCGGCGTGCAAGGGGTGGAGGGGAGCGGGGACGGGAGCGTGCGCCTGGTGGTGGCGGACGGGGAGCGCGCCGTGCCCGAGCTGCTGCGGGCGCTGGAGCAGGCCGGGGTGAGGGTGGCCTCGCTCTCCCTGCAACGGCCCACCCTGGACGACGTCTTCCTGCACCACACGGGCCGGCAGCTGCGCGAGGAGCCGGCCGACCGGCTGGCCCGCGCCCTGCGGAGGGCGAGGCGCGGGTGAGGGGGTTCCTGGCGGACTGCTGGTGGATCGCCTGGCGGGAGCTGAAGCACTTCGCCCGGCTGCGGCCCCGGATCCTGGCCTCCGTGGTCCAGCCCCTGCTCTGGCTTACCCTCATGGGCAACATGCTGCAGCGGGCGGCCAGCATCCCGGGCTTCCCGGCCGAGCGCTACCTGGACTACATGGCGCCCGGCGTCATGGTGATGTCCACCCTCTTCGGCGCCACGACGGCCGGCCTGGGGCTGGCCCTCGACCTGCGGCTCGGCTACCTGCAGAAGCTCCTGGCCGCGCCCGTCGACCGGCTGGCCATCGCGGCGGGCAAGGCCCTCGCCGCCGGGCTCCAGGCGGCGCTGCAGGGCGGCCTGATCTTCCTGGTCGCCCTGGCCCTGGGCGCCCGCTTCGCGGCCGGGCCGGCGGGGGTGCCCCTGCTGCTGCTCCTCACTTTCCTGCCGGGCGTGCTCTTCGCCGCCCTGGCCCTCTCTTTCGCCGCCTGGGTGCGCTCCCACGAGGGGCTCATGCCGGTGCTCAACCTCATCGTCCTGCCCCTGGTGTTCACCAGCAACGTCATCATGCCCGCCAGCCTGATGCCCGCCTGGCTGGCGGCCCTGGCGCGCGTCAACCCCGTCTCCTTCGCCGTCGGCCCCCTGCGCGCCCTCTTCCTGGGCGGGGCCGAGCCCGGCCGCGCCGGCGCCGCCGCGGTGGAGGCCGTGGTTGTCCTGGCCGTCCTGGCGGCGGCCACCACCGCCCTGGCCGGCCACCTGCTGGCCCGCCACCGCGACTGAGGCCAAGGCTTGCCGCCCGGCAGCGGCAGGCGAGGGGCTGGGAGGCATCGCCGAAGCGAGGCTCCATTAGGGCAGTTTAATCGTTTAACTTATTAAGGCACTGAAGATCCGTTGCGCCCCAACGATTCCCCGCACCTTGCCCCGTATGGATCGCCCTTTGGCAGGACCGTCAGCCGCAGTTCTTCGTCTGCAAGGCGGCAACCGAGTGACGGTTTCTGGAGTGCGATTACATGTCAGCACCTGCCTATTCCTCGGCGGGCCGTGCTCGGAGCGGTGGGCAGCCCTGACGGCGGGGCGGCGGGGTCCCAGGCGTCGCGGATGCCCTCGCCCAGGAGGGTGAGCCCGGCCACGGCCAGCATCAGGGCCAGGCCGGGGAAGAAGAGGAGGTGGGGGTGGCAGCGGAAGTACGACCGCCCTTCGTTGATCATGACGCCCCACTCCGGCGTCGGCGGTTGGGCCCCGAGGCCGAGGAGGGACAGCCCGGAGAGGGCCATGAGCGTCCAGCCGGCGTCCAGGGCGGCGACCACGGCCAGTTGAGGCAAGACGTCGGGGAGGACGTGACGCACGACGATGCCCGGGACGGAACGGCCGCAGGCCCGCGCCGCCAGCACGTACTCCTGTTCCCGCGCGGCCAGGGTGAGGCTGCGCACGATGCGGGCGCAGGCGACCCAGGAGGTGAGGACGAGGGCCAGGCAGAGGTTGAAGGTCCCGGGACCCAGCACCCCGGCGAGCACCAGGGCCAGGACGCGGCCAGGGAAGGCCTTCCACAGGTCCACCAGGCGCATGAGCAGGGTGTCGACCCAGCCGCCCGCGTACCCGGCCGCCACGCCCACGGCGGTCCCCAGGGCCAAGCTGGCGGCGGTCACGGCGAGGGCGGCGCCCAGGGTGAGGCGGGCGCCGTGGAGCAGGCGCGCCAGCACGTCCCGACCCAGGGCGTCGGTGCCCAGGGGGTGGCCCGGGCCGGGCGGGAGCAGGCGGTTCGCCGGGTCGATGGCCAGCGGGTCGGCGGGAGATAGGACGGGGGCCAGGAGGGCCGCGCCCGCCAGGGCACCCAGAAGGGAGAGGCCGGCGAGCAGCGAGGGGTTGCTACGCACCGGCCGCCGCCTCCAGCCGGATGCGCGGGTCGAGCCAGCGGTAGGAGAGGTCCACCAGGAGGTTGACGCTCACCACGAGGACAGCCATGAGCAAGGTGTAGCCCTGGAGCAGGGGCAGGTCGCGGGCGGCGATGGCCTCCAGGGCCACCCGGCCCAAGCCCGGCCAGTTGAACACGTTCTCCACGATCACCGTGCCCCCCAGCAGGAAGCCCGTGGTGTCGCCCAGGCCGGTGACGACGGGCAGGAGGGCGTTCCTGAGGGCGTGCCGCCACAGCACCGTCCCCGGCGGCAGGCCCTTGGCCCGCGCCACGGTGATGTAATTCTGCCCCAGCACCTCCAGGAAGCTGGCGCGGAGGATCCTGGCCAGGTGGGCGCCCACGCCCAGGCCCAGGGTGAGGGCGGGGAGGAGGACATGGCGCCAGGTCCCGTACCCTTGCAGCGGGAGGAGGGGCCAGCGGACGGCCAGGAGGTACATGAGGGCGAAGGCGAGGAGGAAGTCGGGCACCACCTTGCCGAGCAGCGTGAAGAGAAGGGCGGCGCGGTCGGGCAGGCGGTTGGCGAAGGCCGCCGCCCCGGTGCCCAGGACGAGGGCTAGCAGCGCGCCGACGATCAGCGCGGTGCCGGTGAGCCAGAGGGTGGCGGGCAGGGCGCGGGCCAGGATGGCGACCACGGGCTCCCGGGTCTGCCAGGAGGCGCCCAGGTCCAGGCGGGCCAGGCCGCCCAGCCAGCGGGCGTAGCGGACGAGGAAGGGGTCGTCCAGCCCCAGTTGGTCCCGCAGGGCGGCCACCGCCTCGGGCGTGGGCTGGCCGCCGCTCCGGATGACCATCATCTCGGCCACGTCGCCCGGGACGGCGCTGGCCATGGCGAAGGTGAGGAAGGAGATGACGAGCAGTAGCGGGAGCAGCTGGAGCAGCCGCCTGGCGGCGTAGGCCACGGCCGGATCACCCCCCCGACCAGACGATCCCGGCCAGGCGGCGGAAGCGGTCGGCCAGCTCGGAGTCCGGGGCCCCCTCGATCACCGTCACGCCCCGCTCCTCGCAGCGCTGCACCACCGGGTCGCGGGGCAGGCGGCAGACCACCTCCGCGCCCAGCTCGGGCAGGGCCTCCTCGAGGTAGCGCTCCTCGTCCGGGACCCCCTTGGCGTTGAAGACGATCCCCCGCAGCCGGGCGTAGCCGCGGCCGCGGAACTGCTCCACGGCGCGGGCGATGTTGTGGGCGGCGAACAGGGACATGCGCTCCCCCGAGGTGACGATGTACACCTCGCGGGCGTACCCCTCCCGCAGGGGCATGGCGAAGCCGCCGCACACCACGTCGCCCAGCACGTCGTAGACGATGACGTCCGGGCGGTAGGCGTCCACGGCCCCCAGCTCGTCCAGCTTCTCGAAGGCGGCGATGATCCCCCGTCCGGCGCAGCCGACGCCCGGCGTCGGGCCGCCGCACTCCACGCACAGCACCCCCCGGTAGCCGGGGAAGACGATGTCCTCGAGAGTCACGCCCTCCCGCTTCCGGCGGAGGACGTCCAGGACGGTGGGGAGGCGGCCACCCTCACCGGTGAGGGTGGAGTCGGCCTTGGGGTCGCAGCCGACCTGCATGACCCGCAGGCCGCGCTCCGCCAGGGCGGCGGAGAGGTTGGCCGCGATGGTCGACTTGCCGATGCCGCCCTTGCCGTAGAAGGCCACCCGCTTGACGGTGCCGTCGTCGCCGCTCAACAGCATGGGGCCGGTCCCTGCCTTGCCGTGCTCCTGTCGCCGGCCACGGCGCCGGGCGCGCGCTCAGCGGGGGCCGCGGCCCCGCCGGGCCGCCGCAGGGCGTTCGCCAGCGTCTGGGTCAGGTGGGCGTAGCCGCGCCAGCCCACCAGGGGCGTGCCGTCGTACAGCGCCACGGTGTCCGGCGCCGGCGCCGCCACGCGCACGTGGACGGGCACCTCCGGCGCCAGGGCCGAGTCGGCGGCGCTGCCCAGGAGGATGTCCGGCCGGGCCGCGGCCAGCGCCTCCCGCCAGGCCGACCCGCCCGGGTCGACCACCACCCTCTGGGCCCCGAGCGCCTCCAGTTCCGCCACGGCTGCCGGTCCGGGGTCCCCGGCCAGGCGCACCGCCGCCACCTCCAGGCGCCAGTCCTCGCGGGCCAGGCGGGTGAGGCCTGCGGCCACCGGGTAGGGCGCCGACACGGCCACCCGCCAGGCGCGCCCGCGGTGGCTGCCTTCGGTGAGCCTGGCCAGGGTGGACAGGGAGGGAAAGGAGGCCAGCTCCCGCGCCGCGAGACCCGGGGGGAGGTCCCGCCCCGTGAGGGCGGCCACCCGTTCCAGCCATTCCAGGGTGCCGCGGCGGCCGAAGGGCAGGCCGTAGATGTAGGGAACCCCATGGGCCTCGGCCAGGTGGCGAGCGGCCGGCAGGCCGGCGGGGTGGGTGACCACGCTCAGGCAGGCCGTCCCGGCGCGGGCGATCTCGGCGGTGCTCGTCCGCCAGGCCAGGACGGCCCCCACCTCCAGCCCGAGGAGGGATAGCAGGCGCCGCAGCTCCGCTTCGTCGGCCGGCCAGTTGAAGGTCTCGGCCGTAGGGCCGAGCAGGTTGACGCCGGGGGCGGCGCCGGATGGCGGGGCACCGGGGGCGGCGAAGCGGCGGCAGAGGGCCAGCATGGCCTCTCCCGCGCCGTCGTCGGCGCTGCCGCGCCAGCCGCCGCCCTGGAAGACGAGGACGGGGATGCCCGTCTCCGCCTCCACCCGTGCGGCCACGGCGGCGGCGTCCAGGCCGATCAGGGTGGACACCGGGTTGGAGACCACGGCCACCGCCGCCGCCCCGCTCCCGCAGGCTGCGCGCAGGGCCGCCGCCAGCTTCTCCTCCCCGCCGCCCAGGGTGACGTCGTCCTCCTCCAGGGCGGTGGTGAGGAAGCGGCCGAAGAGGGCCTCGCGGGCACCAGGGCTCGCGTTCACCATGTGAAAGAAGGAACAGCCGGCGGTACCGTCGATGACCACCGCCAGGTCGCGCACGCCCGTGAGCGCCCAGAGGGTCCCCAGGAAGTCGTTGGGCTGGACGGTCCGCGTCACGACGCCCACGCGGGCCGCCCTCCCCTCCCGGCGGCGACCGCCGGCTCGGGGTCCGGAGCCCCCCCGGCGAGGGCATTCAGGACGTTGGCGGCCGCGCGGCGGGGGACCGCGAAGGCCGGCTCCGACCACCACGAGTTGAGATGGCAGTGGGCGACGCCCAGGGCGGCCAGCAACTCCGCCGGGGCGTGACCGATGTAGATGCGGGGGCGGAAGGCAGCCAGGAGCCGGGCCGTGCCCGCCGTCCCGCCCGGCAGCGCCACCGCCGGGTCGTGGCCCAGGGCCAGCAGGAGTTCGGCCCAGGGTCTCTCCTCGGGCAGGGGGGCGCCCTCGATGAAGAGGGGGATCATGCCCAGCTCCGCCAGGAAGGCGGCCGCCTCGTAGCGGCTGCCCTCCACGGCGCCGATGCCGAAGGGGACGCCCTCCAGGCGGCGCCGGGCGTGCGCCAGGAAGGCCGCCGTCCGGGCGCGGAGGCGGTCCGCCGCCGGCGCCAGGTCGGCCCCGAGGAAATCCCCCAGGCGGACCAGCGCCGCGCCGACGTCCTCGGGTCGGTAGCGATGGCCCAGGTCGCACCGGGGCGTGCCGAAGCGCCGCTCCATGGCCCGGGCCAGGGGCTCGGCCGCGGCGTCGAGGATCACGTTGACCGCCGCCGGCGCCCCGGCCAGGGTCTCCGGCGGGGATCCGGGGATGAAGGCGTGGACGGTCAGGCCGGCCTCCTCCAGGGCGCGCGCCAACTCGACGGCGCCGGGGCCCGGAGGCCGGGTTGCCAGCAGGTTCACCGCGCCCGGGCGGCGGGGGACCGGGTCCATGATGTCCGCCAGGGCGGCCAGGAAGGCCTTCGTCCCCTGGCGCCGGCCCAGGTCGGCGAACCCGTTGGTGCGGACGGCGGCCAGGCGGGCGTCCACCGTCCCCCTAAGGGAGGAGAGGATGGCGCCCACATCGACGCCGGTGATCTCCGGGGTGCAGGTGGTGACGACGAAGAGGAGGCGCGGACGGCACTCGGCGACCACCTCGCGGATCGCCTCCTCCAAGAGGGCGTCGCAGCCCAGCGCCAGGTCCTCCTGGCGCAGGGGGAGCCAGCGCAGGGCAGCGCCCGCCGCCTGGAGCGCGCCGGTGCGCCGCGCCGCCAGCACCTGCGCCTGGTACAGGCACGACGCGGGGCCCACGACCAGCGTGGCGCTGGCGGGGAAGAGCGCCGCCATGAAGGTGGCCTCGAAGAGCCCGCAATGGTGCCCCGGGAACACGGGTCCGGCATGCCGCTCGGGCTGCCTGCCGCTGAGCACCTCCGAGAGCCGGACCGCCGCCTCCGTCGCGCCACGGGTCACGCGGGCCTCACCGTCCGGGTTGCTCGCGGTAGAGCTTGTAAGCCAGGCGGAGGGGGTCCATGGTGCCGGCGAACTCCCAGCCCTGGACGTCCGCGCGCAGGACGGCCACCCGCGCCGGGTGGTAGAGGAAGGCACCGGGCACCACCCGCATGATCTCCTCCTGGATCCGCCGGTACGCCTCGCGTCGCCGCGCGGTGTCCAGGGAGCCGACGACCTCCCCGTAGAGCCGGTCGAGGGTCTCGTTGCCGCGGATCACGGTCCCTCGGCCGCCGGAGGTGAAGTAATACTGGATGTACGCGAAGGGATCGGACAGCCGCTTGCCGATGCTGGCCTGGGCCGCCAGGTCGAAGTCGCCCCGGCGGACCAGGTCGGCGATGGTGGCCTGATCCCGCGATTGGAGGTCCAGCTGCACCCCGACGCGGGCCAACTGCTGCTGGATGGCCTCGGCCACCAGCTTCCAGTCCCGCGCCGCCCCGTCGAAGAGGAAGGTCAGCCGGAGGGGCCGCCCCTCGCGGTCCAGCACCCCGTCGCCGTCGGTGTCCCTCCACCCGGCGTCGGCCAGCAGGGAGCGCGCCTTGTCCGGGTCGTAGGGATAGCCCTGGATGCTGGTGTCGGTCCAGGGGATGGTGTCGTCGAAGCCGATGGGGCCCTTGGCCGGGACGGCGTAGCCACCCAGCACCCGCTCCGCCAGTTCCCGGCGGTCGAGGGCGTAGTTGAGGGCCTGGCGCACCCGCACGTCGCTCAGGACCGGCCGGCGCAGGTTGAAGGCGATCCACTCCAGGGCCGACCGGTCCTCGTTGACGCTCACCTTGAAGCGGGCGTCCCCGCGGAGGCGGTCCACCTCGTTGCGGGGGACGCCGTAGCCGTCGGCCCCGATCAGGTCCACCTCCCCCGACTCCAGGGCCAGGACCATGGTGGCCGGGTCGGGGATGTACTTGACGACGATCTCGGCCAGGCGGGGGGCGCCGCGCCAGTGGTTCTCGTTGCGCACCAGGCGCACCAGGTCGCGGCGGTGCTCGGCCACCTTGAACGGCCCCGTGCCCACGGGCCGGACGAAATTCCCGCCGGCGTCATAGCTGCTGGGGCTGGGGATGACGGTCTGGAAGGAACCGATCACCGTCAGTAAGGGGGCGAAGGGCCGCTCCAGCCGGAAGACGACGGTGTGGTCGTCCGGGGTCTCGATGGCGGCGATGCCCAGGGTGCGGCCGAGCGCCGGGTCCTGCCGGTAGTGGTCGAAGGCGAAGCGCACGGCCCGGGCGTCGAAGGGCGAGCCGTCGTGGAAGGTGACCCCGCGGCGCAGGTGGAAGGTCCAGGTCTTCCCCCCGTCCGCCGCCTCCCAGGACTCGGCCAGGGCCGGCTCCAGCTTCCCGTCGGGGGTCTCGAAGAGGAGCGGCTCGTAGATGGCGGTCTCCAGGACGGTGTTCTCCCGGCCGGGTCCGAAGGGGTCGACACCCAGGTAGTCCAGGCCGTGGCCGAGGGCGATGGTGACGCGGTCGGGCGGCCGGCTGGCCTGGGGTTCGGCGCGCGGGGAGCGGCCGCAGCCGACGGCCAGGGCCGCAGCCGCCAGGAGCGCCAGCAGGAGCGCACGCCGTCGCGCGAGTGCTGCCATGGCGGGAACGCCTCCTTGTCGCGGATGAGGCAAGTCCAGGATAGACGGGAGACGAGGGGGCGGGTAATCGCCCGCCTCTCTCATTTGTCCCCGGCCGGATGATGCCGAAGTGCTAGCGGTACTAGTCGCGTTTCGGGACGCCGAGGTCCGGCTCTGCCCGGCGCGAGCCGCTGCGCAGGCGTGTGCGTCGAGGTGGCCACTGAGACGCCCATGCCGGGGCACACCACTGTCTTGGAACAGCCTCCGTAGGGCTATTTAACGCTTTATATCGTTAAATCATTAAAGAGCCGTTGCGTCAGAACAGCTCCACGCCCCTTACCCCCAGGGGTAATTCGCAACATAACAACACGTCTGTTGCCGCGCGGGGGATGACGTCGATTGAGGGCTGATGGGAACGACGTATCACCCCCGTGGCATGACCGTCAATCGCAGTCATTCGTCGGCGAGGAGGGCCAGATGACGTTTTTTGCATTGCGATTACAAGATTTTGAACCCGGTACGATTCGGCCGGGGCTATTGACCCTGCCCTGGTACCAGTTGCCGGTCGTCCAGCCTCGCTGCCCCGCGGCCGGCGAGGGCAGCACGCCGTTTCGCCACGGAACGCCCAGGTGAGAGGAGGCATCTGCCGAAGGGTGGCGCCCGGCGGCGGTTGCCGTACAATAGAGGCTGTCCGGGACCGGCAGGGGCTGGCCCCGGCCGCGCCGCACACGGGGGTGTCCGGGCTGTACTTCCAGGACGTCATCCTGCGCCTGCACCGCTTCTGGGCCGACCAGGGGTGCCTGATCACCGAGCCCTACGACGTGGAGAAGGGCGCCGGGACCATGAACCCGGCCACCTTCTTCCGCTCCCTGGGCCCGGAGCCCTGGCGGGTCGCCTACGTCGAGCCCTCGCGCCGCCCGGCCGACGGGCGCTACGGGGAGAACCCCAACCGCCTTTACCAGCACTGGCAGTACCAGGTGATCCTCAAGCCCTCCCCGGACGACGTGCAGGAGGTCTACCTGCGCAGCCTGGAGGCGCTGGGCCTCCGGCCGGAGGAGCACGACATCCGCTTCGTGGAGGACAACTGGGAGTCGCCCACCCTGGGCGCCTGGGGCCTGGGCTGGGAGGTCTGGCTGGACGGGATGGAGATCACCCAGTTCACCTACTTCCAGCAGATGGGCGGCCTGGAGGTGCGGCCGGTGGCCGCCGAGATCACCTACGGGCTGGAGCGGCTGACCAGCTACATCCAGGGCGTGGACAACGTCTTCGACCTGGCCTGGGCGCCGGGCGTCACCTACGGCGAGGTCTACCGCCGGGCGGAGTACGAGCATTCCCGCTACAGCTTCGAGGTGGCCGACGCCGGGATGCTCGCCCGGCTCTTCGACATCTACGAGGAGGAGGCGCGGCGCGCCCTGGCCGAGGGGCTGGTCCTGCCCGGCTTCGACTACGTGCTCAAGTGCTCGCACACCTTCAACCTGTTGGAGGCGCGGGGGGCCATCAGCGTCACCCAGCGCGCCGCCTACATCGCCCGGGTGCGGGAGCTGGCGCGCCAGGCGGCCCTGGGCTATCTGGCGCAGCGGGAGGCGGCCGGCTACCCCCTCCTGCACTCGGCCGGGGCCGGGGTCGGGGCCGGACCCGCCGGCGAGGGTGAGCCGCGGCCGTGAGCGGGCGGCGCGACCTGCTCCTGGAGATCGGGGCGGAGGAGCTGCCCGCCCGCCTGATGGGGGACGCGCTGGCGCAACTGGCCGCGCGGGCGGCGGCCCTGCTGGCCGACCTGCGGCTGGAGCACGGCCCCGTGGACGCCACCGGCACGCCGCGCCGCCTGGTGCTGCGCGTGGAGGGGGTGGCCGAGCGCCAGGCGGAGCGGCGCCAGCGGGTGCGGGAGCTGGCGCGCCAGGCGGCCCTGGGCTATCTGGCGCAGCGGGAGGCGGCCGGCTACCCCCTCCTGCACTCGGCCGGGGCCGGGGTCGGGGCCGGACCCGC
>JBBIPI010000035.1:0-10000 GCA_037442985.1 Clostridiales bacterium | reverse complement strand
ACGTTCACTCGCGCCGCTCCACGACGCTGACGGGATCCAAGGATGTGAGGCGCCAGCAGATGGCCGTGAGGCTGAAGGAGAAGGTCATGGCCGGCACGGGCAGGGTGAAGGCGAGGACGCGAGCGTCGAGCCCGGCCAAGTGTATCCCCCTGGGAAGATACAGGTAGCGCTCGAGCGCGGCGAGCAGTACGTAGGCCAGGGAGAGCCCCCATAGCCAACCGATCGCCACCAGAAGACTCAACTCGGCGCTGGTCCGGCGGATCAGATGAAGTCGCGAATAACCCAACGCTGCCAGGATGCCGAACTCGGCCATGCGCTGTACGAAGAACACTAAATTGAGGAGCCCCACAGAGAGGGAGAGCGCGCCCATGCTGATGAGGTTGAGGATCCAGATCATCGCGTCGAGGTTGGACACCTCCCGGGCAAATCTCTTCTCCTGCGAGGCATAGGTGGTGACAGTCTTGTTCTCCCGGGGCAGGGCGGCCAGTTGCCGTTCCAGAGCGCGTTCCTGGCCTGGGCGGGGGAAGACCAGGACCGACCTGATCCGGTCGACCCGTGCGCTGGCGGCCAACCCGAGGACGTAAGGGCCTGACAACAGGCCGACCACCACATGGCGCCCCGGCAGGAAATCGTCGGCATTCAACTCCTGTCCGACGGACATGCCGATCCGGAGCTGCCTGCTGCGGGCGATGTCTTCGTGGAGCGCGATCTCCCGCCGGCCCGGCTCGGGAAGGCGCCCGGAGACCACCTCGAGGCCTAGCCGACGGATAAACCAGGTCAAGTCGTCGCGTCCCAGCACCAGGACGGGCCGCGGCTCGCTGCCGAAGATGCCGTACACCTTGATGGTTGCCGTTTCCGCGGGGACCACGCGGCTGACGCGGGAGTCGGTGCGCAGGGCGTCCAGGAACTCGGGGTCGAGAGGCCCCTCCGTTGCGGCGACGAGGGCGTACTTCTCATACGGCTTCACCCAGGTCAGGCGCGCGGATGCGATCATGGATCCGGTGAGCGCGGCGGTGAGGCTTACACCCAGCACGGCCAACGCGATCACTGTCAGGACGGGCGCTACCGTTCGCAAGTTCCTGGTCAGGTAGCAGAACGCGGAGAGCGGCGCCATGGCGGGGCCCTCCCGACGCCTAGTATGGCCGGGAGAGGTTCAGAATAGCTCCGCGCGCAGGATGGTCTCCTGTCTGTCGGGACCCACGGACACGATGGCGAGGGGCACCTGCAGCGCCTCCTCGATCGCTTCCAGGTACCTGCGCGCAGCGGGCGGCAGGTCCTCCAATCGCCGAGCCCCCGAAATGTCCTCCCGCCACCCCGGGAGTTCTTCGTAGACCGGGCGGCAGCGAGCCAGCGTCTCCGAACAACGTGGCCACTCCGTCAGACGGGCGCCGTCGCACTCGTAGGCGGTGCAAACCCTCACCACGTCGAGGCCGGTGAGGGTGTCGAGCTTGGTGACCGCAAGGGAGTCCAGGGCGCTCAGGCGCGCGGCGTACCTCAGGGCGACGAGGTCCAGCCAGCCACACCGGCGCGGCCTGCCGGTGGTCGTGCCGTACTCCCGACCGCGCGCTCGCAGCCAGGCGCCAGCCTCTCCCGCCTCCTCGGTGGGGAAGGGGCCGTCGCCGACGCGGGTTACGTAGGCCTTCACTACGCCCATGACGCGGTTGATCTTCGTCGGGCCGACCCCTGCGCCGATGCACGCTCCCCCCGCGGTGGGGTGGGAGGAAGTGACGTAGGGATACGTCCCGTGCTCGATGTCCAACAGGGTACCTTGAGCACCCTCGAACAGGACCCTCTGGCCTGCGTCGATGGCGCGGTTCACCAGCAAGGAGGTATCGGTGACGTGGGGCCGCAGCCTCTCCCCGTAGGCCAGATAGGCTTCGAGCATCGGCTCGAGGGGGAGCGGCTCGCGCTGATAGATCAACTCCAAGACGGAGTTCACCTGATCCAGGTGGTGCGCCAGCTTGTCGCGGAAGACCCGTTCGTCCAGGAGGTCACAGACCCGGATGCCTGCGCGGGAGAACTTGTCCCGGTAGGCGGGGCCGATGCCCCTACCCGTGGTGCCCAGCTTCCGGTCGCCACGCCGGTCCTCCTCGAGGACATCGAGGAGCTTGTGATACGGCATGATGACGTGGGCGGCGTCGCTGAGGAACACGCGGGAGACGTCGAAGCCCGCGGTCTGCAGGTTATCCATCTCCTGGAGAAGTTGCGCTGGGTCGACGACGACCCCGTTCCCGATCACGCATGCCTTCCCGGACAAGACGCCCGAGGGGATCAGGTGAAGGCGGTATTCTTTGCCGTGGACGACCACCGTGTGGCCCGCGTTCGCTCCGCCCTGGTACCGGACCACCATGTCGGCCTGCTCGGAGAGGAAGTCGGCGATCTTGCCCTTGCCCTCGTCTCCCCATTGGGCACCGACAAGCACGAGCGTTCCCACTGGCGACAACTCCGGATCAGACGTTATGAAACCGCTTATCAAGGCTACCAAAGAGGCCTATTTCCTTCAAGAAGCAGAGCTTGATGGAGCCGGTGGGTCCGTTGCGGTGCTTGGCCAGGATGAGCTCGACGACGTTGTCGGCGCCGTTGTCGGGGTTGTGGTAGATGAAGGCCACCAGGTCGGCGTCCTGCTCCAGGCTACCGCTCTCGCGGAGGTCCGACAGCATGGGCCGCTTGTCCTGCCGCTGCTCCACCGCGCGGCTGAGCTGGGAAAGGGCGATCACGGGGATCTGGAGCTCCCGGGCCAGGGCCTTGAGGGACCGGCTGATCTCCGAGATCTCCTGCTGCCGGTTCTCGCTGCGCGCGCGCCCCTGGATGAGCTGGAGGTAGTCGATGATCAGGAGGCCCACGTTGTGCTCGGCCTTCATGCGCCGCGCCTTCCCCCGCAGCTCCAGCAGGGGGATGTTCGGGGTGTCGTCGATCAGGATGGGGGCCTCGCTCAAGCGGCCGAAGGCCCGGATAAGCCTCTTCCACTCCTCGTCCGACATCTCTCCGCTGCGCAGCCGCTGGCCGTCCACCCTCGCCTCCGCGGCCAGCATGCGCAGCGCCAGCGTGTCCCGGGACATCTCCAGGCTGAACACCCCGACCGGCACCTTCCTCCTGACGGCGACGTGGCAGGCGATGTTCAGGCAGAAGGCCGTCTTCCCCTGGGCGGGGCGGGCCGCCACGATGAAGAGCTCGGACGGGTGCAGGCCGGAAGTAAGCCGGTCCAGATCGCTGAACCCCGTCGGGAGCCCGGTCAGCTGGCCCTTGTGCGTATACAGCTGCTCCAGGCGGTCATAGGTCTCCACCAGCACATCCTTGAGGGGCACGTAGCCCCTGAAGCGGTACCCCTGGGCAATGCGGAAGATCAACCGTTCCGCCCCGTCGAGCAGCTCGTCCACGTCCTCCTGGCCCTCGAAAGCCCTGCGCGCGATCTCGCTGGCCGTGTTGATGAGCCGCCGCAACACTGCCTTGTCGGCCACGATGCGCGCATAGTGCTCGACGTTGGCCGTCGTGGGCACCAGGTTGGCCAGGGTGGTGAGGTAGCCCACGCCCCCCACCGTCTCGAGCTGGTTGCGTCGCCGCAACTCCTCGCTGACCGTGACCACGTCCACGGCCTCCGAGCGTTCCGTGAGGGCGATGATGGCTTCGAAGATCAGGCGGTGGGCATCACGATAGAAGGCGGCGGGCTCCAGGATCTCGGCAGCCCGGTAGATGGCCTCGCGCTCGATGAGCATCGAGCCGAGGACGGCCTGCTCCGCCTCCAGGCTCTGGGGTGGAACGCGCTCCACAGGAAGGTCCATGTCACTCCTCCGCGACCACCTGGACCGTCACGGTCGTGGACACCTGCGGATGCAAGCGGATTGAGACCGGATAGGACCCGGGCGCCTTGATCGGTTGAGCGAGCTCGATCCGGCGGCGGTCGACGCTGGCGCCCAGCTGAGCCTCGATCGCCTCGGCCAGCATCTGAGAGGTGACGGCCCCGAAAAGGCGCCCTGAGCTGCCGACCTTGGCTGCCACGCGCACTTGGCGACCGTCCAGGCGCCGGGCGAGCTCCCGGGCCAGGGCCAGGTCGCGCTCCGCCTGTCGCCTCACCCGCTCCCTGGCGAGTTCCCGCTGGGCCAAGTTGGCCGCCGTGGCTTCCACGGCCAGTCCCCGGGGCAAGAGGAAATTCCGGGCATACCCGTCGCTTACCTCGACGACGTCCCCGGCCTTTCCCAGCCCCTTGACCGCAGACCTTAAGATGACCTTCATCCACCCAACCCCAGGGTCATTCAACCACGAACGGAAGAAGCGCCATGATGCGAGCGCGCTTGATGGCCGTGGTCATCTGCCGCTGGTGGCGGGCGCAGTTGCCCGAGACGCGGCGGGGGACGATCTTGCCGCGCTCGCTCATGAACTTCCGCAACCGGCCGACATCCTTGTAGTCAACGATGGCGATCTTGTCCACGCAGAAGGTGCAGACCTTGCGGCGCCGCCGCCGATCCCTCTTGCCCACGATACCGCTCCTCCCTGGTCAAAGACTGGCGATCTCCTTCAGAAAGGGACTTCCTCGTCGGGGAAGTCCACCTCGGTGCCAAACTCCGCTGCGCCCGGGTCGCCTCGTGGCTCGTCCCGTGGCCGGTCCAGGAAGCGGACGGTACGCGCCACCACCTCGGCCACGCGGCGCCGCTGGCCTTCCTGGGTCTCGAAGGCGCGGACCTGAAGACGCCCCTCGACGGCCACCAGCCTCCCTTTGCTCAGGTGCTGAGCGCAAGTCTCCGCCAGTTGCCGCCATACCACCACATCGATGAAGTCGGCTTCCCGCTGCCCTTGTTGGTTGAGGAAAGGGCGATCCACGGCGACGGTGAAGTTCCCCACCGGCACGCCCCCCTGTGTGTAGCGCAACTCGGGGTCGCGCACCAGCCGGCCGACCAGAATCACCGTATTCAGCACTCAGTCATCCTCCTGCTTGACCAGCAGGTGCCGGATCACCCCATCGGTGATCCGCAGGACCCGGTTGACCTCCTGGCTGCCCGCGGCGGAGCAACGGAACTGGATGACGTTGTAGTTGCCCTCGCGATGGCCATCGATCTCGTAGGCAAGGCGCCGCTTCCCCCAGCGGTCGAGGTTGCTGATCTCGCCGCCCTGGGCCGTGATCACCTGACTGACCTTCTCGATGATCCTCTCAGCGGCCTCCGTGTCCAGGGTGGGATCGATAATAAACATCAATTCGTAGGTGCGCACTGATGACCTCCTCCCTCGGCCATGAGGCTCCGGCTGGGGCCGCCGGAGCGGGAAGGTGCGAACCGCGGGTGTAGATTATAGCACAGTGTCGGGAGGAGTTGACGCGTCGGCTGACGGTGAACTCACAGCCCTGATGCGCGGTTCCAGCCGGCTTCGCGGTATGAGGAGCATGCGCCGGCATTTCAGGCAGCGGATGCGGATGTCCGCGCCGGTGCGCAGAACCTCCCAACGATTGTCCCCGCAGGCGTGCGGCTTCTTGAGGGTGACGATGTCTCCCAGCCGGAGGCGCCACAAGGTACGATCATCCCCCCTGCCTCCGCTCACAAGCCCGTGAGCGCCACGAGAAACCCGTAGAGCTTTTGCAGGGGGACCAGCAGGCGCGAACTGGCGGCCAAGGCCGACGTCTGGGCCGGCCAGAGAATCCGGGCCAAAGGCTGTAACAGGCCCACGGCCACCGCAGCAACCACGGTCGTCTGCGTCAAGCCGAGGAAGCCGCCGCCCGCGCGGTTGAGGGTCCCGAGGACCGGGAGGCGGCCGATGGTCGCCTGGATGAGCGCACCGGCCATGTGCGCAAGCCCGTTGACCACGACCAGGATCCCCACAAAGGCCACGAGGTTGAGCGTGACTGTGACGAGAGCCTCGCCAAGGTATTCTCCCAGCGTGGCGCCGGGGGCGGCGGCAGGGAGGACCAGCCCCGGCACGTGCGCCATCTCCTGGTTCAGCCCCCCCATAGCCTCCAGCGCGTCGCGGGCGGGCAGCCGTGCCACGTCGGGCGAAAGCGGCAGCACGCCGGCGGCGAAGCGGCGGAGCATATCGTCCAGGGCGGTGCGCGCGGCAAGCCAGGCAGCCGCGTCCCCCGAGAAGCGCACCGAGAGGACGAGAGACAGCACCAAGCCCGCCAGCCGGAACCCCGTGCGATAAAGGCCGGCGAGGGCGCCACGCACGGCTCCGAGAGCCAGCCAGGCGATCAGGACGGCATCCAACCAGTGGCCTTGCATGTCACAAGTATATTACCTCGGCCCCGCCCCCTCTCCTTTGGGTGAATATCGGCCACCGCGCTTCCATATACTGCTATGAGACAACGGCGCGTCCGAACGGGTGAGGTGCGTGCGGTTTTGCAATCTGCCCCGGCCGGGCACCAGGGACGAAATCAGGGTGTGGCATGACGACCCTGAGGCGGTCCCCCGCATCGCTTCCCTGTTGCGCTTGTTGCTCGACCAGGACCGACGCGGGAGAGACGTGGTGGTCCTATGCATCGGGACTGATAGGTCCACCGGGGACTCCCTGGGGCCGCTCGTCGGCCGGCAACTGGCTCGCCTCAACCTCCCTGGCGTGATCGTGATCGGCACGCTGGACCATCCCGTCCACGCCACAAACCTGCGCGACACCCTGGAGGAGATGGCCAAGACCTGCGCCGGGCTACCCGTCATCGCCGTTGATGCCTGCCTGGGGCCGGCGGAGAACGTCGGCAGCATCACCCTCGGCCGCGGACCGCTGAAGCCCGGGGCGGGAGTCAACAAGGCGCTGCCTCCCGTTGGTGACCTGTTCATCACGGGCACGGTGAACGTGGGGGGAGCGCTGGAGTACCTGGTGCTCCAAAACACCCGGCTGAGCCTGGTGATGCGCATGGCGGAGACCATCGCAGCGGGGGTCGCCGCAGCCCTGGCCGACGCGAGTCGAGCGACCAGCAGTGGGCGGCTCAAAGACGGTAATCGGCCTTCATCTGCCGGTAGCGTTCGTACGATGGAGGATCGATTTCGCCCCACGGCAAGGACTCAAGGAGAGGCACGAGGTGGTCTTTGAGCGCCCGCCCCCGCACCATCCACTGATAGTAGTTACGCCCTCCGTGGGTGTAGGGTCCGTACAGACGCGAACCCGGCACAGCGTCGACAAGCCATCGGAAGAGCCGGTCGTGGCGTGCGTGCATGCGCAGAGAAACCTGAGGCTGCTTGCCGTCCCCGCCGAAATGGCCTTCGCCGATCAGCAAGCCCACCAGCACGCCTTGCTCGAAGGCATCCACGGCCCTGCCACCTCGCCTGGACGAAATATGTTTCACCGTATGGTAACACGTGAAACCTTTCTAATCTAAGAAGCGCCCATGATCACGTCGTATACTCGCTCGAGCTCTTCCTTCCCGGAGAACTCAATCTCCACCCTGCCCTTGCCGCCGCGGGTCTGAAGGATGCGCACGCGCGTCCCCAGCCGCCGCTGCAGTTCCTGGGCAAGCGCTTGCGCCAGTCCCGTCTCCGCCACCTTCCCCCGCTTGCCCTCGCCAGACGGCTTCCCACGCCTCCTCACCAGCGCCTCCGTCTGCCGAACGTTCAAGCCCCCCTCCACAACCCTGCGGCCCACTTCCCTCTGCGCCGCCGGGGAATTGAGGCTCGCCAGGGCCCGCGCGTGCCCCGCGCTCAACTTTCCCTCCGCGATCCACTTCTGCACCGTCTCGTCGAGGGACAGCAGGCGCAACGCGTTGGCTATGGCCGGCCGGCTCTTCCCCACGCGCAACGCCACTTCCTCCTGCGTCAAGCCGAACTGCTCCATCAGGCAGCGGTACGCCCGCGCCTCCTCGATCGGGTTGAGGTCCTCGCGCTGGACATTCTCGATCAAGGCGACCATGGCGGCCTCGCCGTCGCTCAGCTCCCTGACCACCGCCGCGATGGACTTCCGGCCAGCAAGCCGCGCGGCCCGCCAGCGACGCTCCCCCGCCACTATTTCGTAATTCACCCCGGCCCGCCGCACTATGATCGGCTGCACCACCCCGTGCTCCCTGATGGACGCGGCCAACTCCTCCAGGCTCTCCGCATCGAAGTCCTGCCGCGGCTGAAACCGGTTCGGAACGATTTCGTCCACCGGCAACTCGACCACGCCCTCGCCTGCCCGCGGCTCCACCGAAATCAGCGCGTCCAACCCCCTCCCGAGCCGCTTCCTCCCGCCCTCACCCATTCGCCATCACCTCCTGTGCGAGCTCCTCGTACGCCTCCGACCCCTTGGAGCGTGCGTCGTAGAGGAAGATCGGCAAGCCATGACTCGGCGCCTCGCTAAGCCGCACGTTCCTCGGGACCACGCTCCGAAAAACCTTATCCCGGAAATGCCTCTTGACCTCCTCCGCCACCTGGATCGACAGGTTGGTCCGACCATCAAACATCGTCAACACGACGCCCTCCAGCCGCAAGCCCGGGTTCAGGTTTGCCCTGACCAGGTTTATCGTATCGAGCAACAGGGATAGCCCTTCCAGGGCGTAGTACTCGCACTGAATGGGGATGAGCACCGACTCCGCCGCCACCAGCGCGTTGATGGTGAGCAAACCCAGGGACGGTGGACAATCGATCAGGATGTAGTCATACCGCTCCACCACCGGCGCCAGAGCCCGCTTCAACTTCGTCTCCCGCGCCATCTCGGGCACCAGCTCGATCTCGGCACCGGCCAGGTCGATGTTCGCCGGCACGACCTCCAGACCCTCGACGCAAGTCGGAAGCACCACCGCCTCGATGGGCTTCCCATCGATCAAAGCATCGTACAGCGACGCCTCCAGCTCCTTCTTGTTGATACCCACGCCGCTCGTGCTGTTTCCTTGAGGATCTCCGTCAACCAATAGGACCCGCTTCCCCAGCCGTGCCAGCCACGCACCCAGATTGACCGCCGTCGTCGTCTTGCCCACACCGCCCTTCTGGTTAGCAACGGCTATCACTCGTCCCACGGCCCTGCACCCCGCCCGCTACCATTGTGCATCTTCCGTGCTCCGGTCCGCCCCTTGGCGATCCTCACATAAATGTCTATCGTCTCCTCGCTTTCCTCCTCCCTGACCTCCACCGCCACCCCCGCCGCCTCCAGAGCCCTCGCCGCCTGCCTGAAAGCGTTGAGAAAGATCCGCACGTCCTTGACCACGCCTTTGATCTTCCTCTTCCGCCCCCGTTCACCGCGCTCGGCCGCCAGCCGCGCCACCAGCCTTTCGGCATCTCGCACGTTCAGGCGCCTAGCCGCGATTTCCCGCGCCACCTCCTTCTGTTCCTCGGCCCCCGGCAGCTGGAGCAGCGCTCGCGCGTGGCGCTCGCTCAACATTTCCCGGGAAATAATCTCCCGCACCTCCAACGGCAGCCTCAACAGCCGCAGCCGGTTGGCGATGAAGGACTGGCTCCGCCCCAGGCGCGCGGCTAGCTCTTCCTGCGTCATCCCGAACTCCCGCAACAGGCGCTCGTACGCCTCCGCCTCCTCTAGAAAATGAAGGTCCTCCCGTTGCAAGTTCTCGACCAGCGCCACCAACGCGGCCTCCCGGTCGTCCAAGGCCCGCACCAAGGCCGGTATCTCCTGCAGCCCCGCTTGCTGTGCCGCCCGCCACCGCCGCTCGCCGGCCACCAACTCAAACCGGTCCCCCACCGGTCTGACGATGACCGGCTGGATCACGCCGTGCACGCGGATGGACTCGACCAGTTCCGCCAGTTCTGCCGACCCCATCCTCCGCCGCGGCTGAAACCGCCCGGGCTGCACCACCGTTACCGGCAACCGCACCACGCCCTCGCCCTGGACCCCCTCACTCACCCCCGCGACCCCCCAATGGCCGGCGCCGCGCCACACCCGGCCTCCGCGGGTACCGGTCCTCCGTGCCCCGCACCTTCCTAACCACCACGATGGCCCGCTCCTGCCCGGACCACGGCAACCTGTACCACCGCACCTCCTCCACCTCGCCCCCCAAGGCCCGTAGCGCCCCACGCGCTTCACGCATCTCCTCCGCCGCCCTCCTCCCCTTCATCGCCAGGAAAACCCCACCCACCCGCACCAGCGGCAGAACGTACTCCCCCAC
>JBBIPI010000034.1:0-12049 GCA_037442985.1 Clostridiales bacterium | reverse complement strand
TGCGTGAGTACGCCGAGACCTACACCCGCCGGCCCCGCGACTACTGGAAATGGATGGGGGAGTTCATCGCCTGTCTGGATATGCTGCGCAACGTGGGCAAGCCCACCATCGCCCGCCTGAACGGCGAGACCACCCGCCACGCCCTGCGCCGCTGGCTCTGGCGCTGACCGGGCGGCGCGCGGCCTGAGCCGCGCTCCCCCCGCATATCTTGGATGCGGGTGGGCGGCCGGTGATCGTCGTCGCCGAGCTGATCTGGCCGGAAGGGCTGCAGGTCCTGGGACGGGCGGGGGCGGTCCGCTACGACCCGGAACTGCACCGGCGGGCTGGCGAGCTGGCGGCCGCCCTGGCGGGGGCGGAGGCCCTGGTGGTGCGCAACCGCACCCGCGTGACCGCGGACCTGCTCGCCCTGGCGCCGCGCCTGCGGGTGGTGGGCCGGCTGGGCGCCGGGCTGGACAACGTGGACGTGGCCGCCTGCCGCCGCCGCGGGGTGGAGGTGGTCTACGCCCCGGCGGCCAACGCGGTCTCGGTGGCGGAGATGACCCTGGCCCTGCTCCTGGCCCTGGCGCGGCGGCTGCCCCAGGCCGACGCCCACGTGCGCGCGGGCGGCTGGGACCGACAGGCCTTCGCCGGCACGGAGCTGGCGGGCAAGGTCCTGGGCATCCTCGGCTTCGGGCGCATCGGCCGGCTGGTGGCCGAGCGCGCCCGGCCCTTCGGGCTCACGCTGCTGACCGCCCACCCGCGCTTGGCACCCGAGCACCCCGACCTGGCCCGGCTGGGCGTCCGCCTGGTCACCCTCGACCACCTCCTGGCCCAAAGCGACTTCCTGGTGGTGCTCCTCCCCCTGAACGCGACCACGCGGGGGTTCCTGGACGCGCGGGCGCTGGCGCGGCTGAAGCCCGGGGCCTTCCTCATCGCCGTGGGCCGGGGCGGGGTAGTGGACGAGGCCGCCCTGGCCGCCGCCCTAGAGGAGGGGCGCCTGGGGGGCGCCGCCCTGGACGTCCGGGCCGCGGAGCCGCCGGCGCCCGGCGACCCGGTGACGGAGCGCCTGAACCGCCTGCCCAACGTGATCCTCACCCCCCACGTCGCCGGCCTCACAGAGGAGGCCCAGCGCCGCACCTGCGCCCAGGTGGCGGAAGACGTCCTGCGGGTGCTGTCGGGCCGGCCGCCCTTGCACCCCGCCCCTCCAGCGTGAAGGGGGACCGACGCTCACGCATCCGCCGGCGGGGTCCCCGCCCTGCCGGCCACCAGGGGGAACCGATCGGGGTGGGAGAGCAGCGCCGCCCGCAGGGTGTCCCCCCGCAACCCCACCCGCAGCGCCTCGACCGCCAGGACCTCCCCCGGCTGGACGTTGCCCAGGTTGACGTTCGGGCCGAAGCGCAGGATGAGGTCCTGCTGCTGGCGCTTGAGGGGCGCCTCCCAGATGAGGAGGTTCACGTCCTTGACCCGCTCCACGATCTGGTGCAACTCGTCCTCGTCGATGGAGCCGTCCTCGCGGTAGATGACGACCCCCTTCCCGGATTCGCGCCCCTCGATGATCACGCGATAGACGCCCGCCTCCAGGTCGGCCTCGATCTGCTCGCGGATGTTGCTGGAGGGGACGCGGTCGGCGGGGTGCTTCTTGCCCACCTCGCTCAGGACGCGGAACCCGGCCGCCTGGACCTCCTTGATGACCGAGCGCCGTATCTCCGCGCTGATGGGAACGGTGCCGTCCGACACCTCGAGGAAGGCGAAGCCGAGCTCGGCCGCCTCGCGCAGGAACTCCCGCAGGCGTCCCTGCGCCAGGGCCACTTCTAGGAACGTGCCGCCGGGGTAGACGTCGACCCCGTGCAGGCGCCCCAGCTCCACCTTCTCCTGGAGCAGATCCCGGGTGTAGAAGGCCGAGGTTCCGAAAGCTAGCTTGAGGAAGTCGATGTACTCGCCGGCCACCTCCAGGAGGTCCCGGGTCTGCAACAGGCCCAGGCCCTTGTCGATGACCATGGTAAGCCCTTCCGCCCGTGGCTTCCCCGTGCGTCCGGCCAGGGGCGGCGGAAACGCGCCGGCCCACGCCCTGGCCGCCAAGCCGCTCGCACCCGCGCCCACCGGCGGCACCTGGCGGCGCCGCGCCTGCCTCTTCGTCACTCCCTCCAACCCCCTTGTGATACCCTTCCACAGGGTATTCGGGGGTCAGTGGGGCGGTGCCCGGTCCACCCGCCGACGGGGACGGGGTCATGGGGGCGGGTGCGCCGGGAATATCATCCCAGGGAGCGGCCCCGCGGGGGAAGGCGGAAAGGCGGAAGGGGCGGGGAGGGTGTCCCGGGTGACGGAGGGGGTGGTGCTGCTCCTGGCGGTGCTGGCGCTGGGACTCGTCTCGGGCAACGTCCTCATCGCCGGGGCGGCCCTCTCCCTCATCCTGCTCCGCGCCGGCGACTACGACGCCCTCTTCCCCTGGATCACCCGCTACGGCTTCAACCTGGGGCTCTTCATCATGGTCCTGACCATCCTCACCCCCATCGCCGAGGAGCGCCTCACCCTGGCCCGCTTCACGGATGGCCTCCTGAGCAAGGCCGGCCTGGCCACGGTGCTGGTCAGCGTCGCCAGCGCCCTGCTGGCGCGGCAGGGCATCTCCCTGTTGCAGCAGCGGCCGGACGTGATGGTGGGCCTGCTGGTGGGCGGGGTGGTCGGCGTCCTGGTGGGGGGTGTGCCCACCGGCCCCCTCATCCCCGCCGGACTGGTGGCCGTGCTCATCTTCCTGCTGCGCTGAGCCGGCGCGGCCCCTCCCCTGCGTGCCCGTCGCGGCCGTACGGCGATCAGGCCGCCGGGCGACCCGGCCGGCACCGGAGCGAGCGCCGGACGCCGGCAGGGATGAGCCCCGCCCCCGGCGAATGGCTGCGGCGGGTGAGAGGATGCTCCTGGCCGTCGACGTCGGCAACACGAACGTGACCCTGGGCGTGTTCCAGGGGGAGCGCCTCCTGCACCGCTGGCGTCTGGCCACCCGGCGGGAGACGACGGCCGACGAGTTCGCCGTCCAGCTCCGGAGCCTGCTCCAGCTCCACGGCCTGGGAGCGGAGCGGATCGGCGCCGTCGTCGCCTGCAGCGTCGTCCCCCCCCTGGAGGGCGCCCTGCAGGAGGCGTGCGCCCGTCACCTCGGATGGGAGGTATCCTGGGTGACGGGCAGGACGGACACGGGCATCGCGGTGCTGTACGAGCACCCGGCCGAGGTGGGGGCTGACCGCCTCGTCAACGCCGCCGCCGCCTATCACCTCTTCGGAGCGCCGGCCGTCGTCGTCGACTTCGGCACGGCCACCACCTTCGACGTCCTCTCGGCCGCGGGCGAGTACCTGGGCGGCGCCATCGCCCCGGGGGTGACGGTGTCGCTGGAGTCCCTCTTCCAGCGCACCTCCCTCCTGCCGCGCGTGCCCCTGGTCCCGCCCCGCCAGGCCATCGGCCGCACCACGGTGCAGAGCATCCAGTCGGGCGTCGTGTTCGGCTATGCCGGGCTGGTGGACGGCTTGGTGGGGCGCCTCGCCGGGGAGCTAGGTGCGCCGCCCCGGGTCGTGGCCACCGGGGGCCTGGCGCCCCTCATCGCCCCCTTCTGTACCACCGTCCAGGCGGTGGAGCCCGATCTCACCCTGCACGGCCTCCGGCTGATCCACGAGCGGAACGCCGCGCGCGGCGGAAGGTAGGAGGGGTCGGGTGAGCAGCACGTGGCATGGCAGCCGCCACCGGGGCCGCTCCGCACTGGCGGCGCGGCGCACGGCCGCTCTGGTCCTGCTGGCCGCGGCGCTCCTCGGGGGTGCGCCGCCGGTGGCGGCCGCGCCGGGCGAGGGCACGGCCGGGCCGGTGCACGTCGCCCGGATTGAGGGGATCATCGACGGGACGGCCGCCGCATACTTCGAGGCCCGCCTCCGCGCGGCGGAGCGGGACGGGGCGGCCGCCCTGGTGCTGGCGCTGGACACGCCCGGCGGGCTCGACACGGCCATGCGGCGCATCGTCAAGGCGACCCTGGGGGCGGAGGTGCCCGTGGTCGTGCACGTTGCCCCCGCCGGCGCCAGGGCCGCCTCGGCCGGCGTCTTCCTGGTCTACGCCGCCCACGTCGCCGCCATGGCGCCGGGGACCAACTTGGGCGCCGCCCACCCGGTCACCGTCGGGGGCGAGCTACCCGAGACCGTCTCTGAGAAGGTGACCAACGACGCGGCCGCCTACCTGCGTTCCCTGGCGCGCCTGCGCGGCCGGGACGAGGGGTTCGCCGAGGAGGCCGTGCGCCGGAGCGCCTCCCTCACCGCCGAGGAGGCGCTGGCGCGGGGCGTGATCGATCTCCTCGCCCCCGACCTGCCGGCCCTGCTGGAGCAACTGGACGGCCGACGGGTGACGATCGCCGGCCGCGAGGTGACCCTCCGCACCCGCGGGGCGGAGGTGGTGGAGCGGCCCATGACCTTCCGCCAGCGCCTGCTCCACGCCCTGGCCGACCCCAACATCGCCTACCTGCTGCTGATCCTGGGCTTCTACGGCCTCCTGTACGAGCTGGCCAGCCCCGGCATCGGCTTTGCCGGCGTGGGCGGCGCCATCATGCTCATCCTCGGGCTGTACGCCCTGAACGCCCTGGGCGTCAACTACGCCGGCCTGGCCCTCCTCGCCCTGGCCTTCATCCTCTTCGGGGTGGAGCTGTTCGTGCCGACCCACGGCGCCCTGGCGGCCGGGGGCGTCGTCTCCTTCCTCATCGGCTCCCTGCTCCTGCTCGACGCCGAACGGGGCGTGACGGTGTCCCTGCTGGTCATCCTGCCGGTGACGGCGGCCACCGCCTTGCTGGTGCTCCTCGCCCTGGGGGCTGGCCTGCGCGCCCAGCGGCGGCCCGTGACGACGGGCGCCGAGGCCCTCCTGGGCGCCCGCGGGGTGGCCCGCTCCGCCCTGGAGCCGGAGGGAATGGTGGCCGTGCACGGGGAGTTGTGGCGCGCCCGGTCTAAGGCCGGCCGCCCCATCCCCGCCGGGGCGAACGTGCGCGTGGTGGGCCGCCAAGGGCTTACACTCGAGGTGGAGAGGATCTCCGAGGAGGAGGGGTAGTCCGTGGGGTTCCTGCTGCTGCTGGCCCTCATCGTCGTCTTCCTGGTCTCGGCCCTGAAGGTGCTCCGGGAGTACGAGCGCGGCGTGGTGTTCCGCCTCGGGCGGCTGGTGGGAGCGCGGGGGCCGGGGGTGATCGTCCTCATCCCCCTGGTCGACCGCATGGTGAAGGTGGACCTGCGCACCGTCACCATGGACGTCCAGCCCCAGGAGGTGATCACCCGCGACAACGTCCCGGTGCGGGTGGACGCCGTGGTGTACTTCCGGGTCGTGGACGCCGCCCGGGCCATCGTGGAGGTGGAGAGCTACCACTACGCCACGGCGCAGATCGCCCGCACCACCCTGCGGAGCGTGGTGGGGCAGGTGGAGCTGGACGACCTCCTGGCCCACCGGGAACGGATCAACCAGCGGCTGCAGCAGATCGTCGACGAGGCGACGGAGCCCTGGGGGGTCAAGGTGAGCGCGGTGGAGATCAAGGACGTGGAGCTGCCCGAGGGCATGAAGCGCGCCATGGCCCGGCAGGCGGAGGCCGAGCGCGAGCGGCGCGCCAAGGTGATCCACGCCGAGGGCGAGTTCCAGGCCTCCGAGAAGCTCCAGGAGGCGGCCGCCATCGTCGGCCGCCATCCGGTCGCCCTGCAGCTACGCTACCTGCAGACCCTCACCGAGATCGCCGCCGAGCACAACTCCACCATCATCTTCCCCGTGCCGGTCGACATCTTCCGGGCGTTCCTCGGCAGCACCCATGCCGCAAGCGGCGCCGGCGAGCCGGCAGGCGGAGGGAGCGCGCGAGAGGCGGCCGAACCACGGGGCTAGGCGGAGCGGGCCGTGGCGGGGCCGTGGCGCTCAGGCGGCCCCGGCCAGGGGCGCTGGCGCTCGCACCACGATGGCCCCCTTGATGCATACGCTCTCGCAGATCCCGCACCCGACGCAGTCCTTGGGTCGGACGAGCGCAGCGGTGCCGGCAAAGGCCTCGCCCCCCGTCAGTTCCAGGCAACCGAAGGGGCAGGCGCTGACGCAAAACTCGCACCCGCTGCACAGGACGGGATCGACCTGCGGCTTGGGCCAGTCGGACCGCTTCGGCACCCTCTCCTTGAAGGCTCCCCGGTGGTCCATGATGGCCGTCACCGGACAGACCCGCGTGCAGGTGCTGCAGTCGATGCAAAGCTCCGGATCGATGACGTGCACCGCCTGGCGCGCCCCGCTGATGGCGCCGGTGGGACACACGCGCGCGCACGCCGTGCAGCCTATGCATCGATCGGTGATGGAATGCGCCATGGAAAGCTCCCCCTCCCCCAGACCCGTTATCGCTGGTGCTCCGCGCCGGCGGCCAGCCCCGCCGCAAGGGCGTCGGCCAGCCGGCGGCGGGCCTCCTCGTCCAGCAGCGCCGGCGAGGCGAAGCGCCCCGCCAGCACCGGGATCCCCTCCGGATTGACCACTACGACCCCCTCGGGCCCCTGGTCACCGGGGGCGCGCCGCCGGAGCTGCACCAGGACCGGGACCACCGGCACCTGCGGCGCTTCCGCGGCCGCCCGGGCCAGGATGGCGGCGGCCCGCGCGGCTGCGCCCCGCGCCCGCTCCAGCGCCCGCTCCTGGCGCCGTCGGGCCAGCGGTCCCCGGCCGTACTGCGGCATGTCCTCCACCGCTAGCGCCAGGACGCCGGCCGGCGCCACCAGCGCCAGCAGCCCCGGCCCCGCCTCGGCAGCCAGGAACCCCGGCCCCAGCCCGCGCAAGGTCTCCTCCAACCGGCCCCGCGCCTCCGCCACCTGCTGCCGCGCGGCCGCCCGGGCGAGGATCACCCCGATGGCCACCAGGCTCCAGAACCCGAACATGCGCAGGGCTGGCACGCCGAGCTCCTGCGAGAGCCGGAACAGGGACCCAGCCAACAAGGCCAGGACCATGCTCCCGATCAGCGCGCTCCAAGCCACTGGCCGCCGGTCACCTCGCTCGCTCGAGGGTGAGGCCCATGAGATACGTCACCAAGTCCTCCAGCTCCTGCTCATCCTGGACGAGCGGGGGCATGACCGTCGGCGCGATGGCCACCCGCTTCTCCGGGCTCGTGTCCACCGTGGGCCCGAAGGTGGCGTCCCGCCAGAACTCCGGGATGCGATGCTGCTTCCGCTGCGGGTTGCGGATCCACTCCTTCAGGAACTCCCGGCTCACGCCCCAGGAGCCGACGTAGCTCAGGTCCGGACCCACCGAACCGCCGCGGCTGCCGATGCGGTGGCAGAGGGTGCAGCCCCGCTTGACGAAGATCTCCTGCCCCCGCCGGTTCTGCTCCGCCGTCAGGCCGGGGGCGTCGCGCAGGGGCGCCACCTCCTCGTAGGTCTTCCCCTCCGCCGCGGCGCTCTCCTCCAGCGTCTTGCGCAGCTCGGCGTCCATCTCCTGGACCTTGCCTATCACCTTGGTGAAGTCGCCGAGCATGATGAAGTTCACCAGGTCCTGGATGTGCATCTCGTTGAGCGGCCCACCCTTCTCCTTGGACCAGGCCGGCATGGCGGTGTAGGAGGCCATGCTGCCGTCCTCCAGCGTCACCCAGGTCGGCGTGGAGTTGCCGGGCCGCCCGTCGGCGATGGCCTGGCGGATGATCTCGGCCGCCTTGCGGTTCTTCGCGGGCCCACCCCGGAAGTCCTCGCGGTAGAGGGGGTTGAGCGGCTTGCCGATGCAGCCCTCGCCCATGGGCCCGTGGCAGGTGGAGCAGTTCCGCGCGTACAGCTCCAGGCCCCGCTCCAGGGAATGCTTCAGCTGCCGCTCCTCCGCCAGGGCCATGCGTTGCTTCTCGAAGGCCCCGTACGCTCCCACGATCAGCAGCAACGCCCAGGTGATGACCAGCACAGCGATGTGATGCCTGCCGTTACGCACCGTACCGCTCCTTTCGGCCCCGCTATTCGCCGGCCCACCTCTGGATGAGCACCAGGGCGGCCAGGGAAACGATCACGATGAGAAGGACCAGCACCAGCTCCATCGGTTCCGAAACTTCCCGTCCCAGGATGGGCACGAACCTTCCCTCCCCCGCTCACACCGGCGTGACGTGCTGGGGCTTGTGGTTGACGCGCTGGATGATCTTCCCCGTGTCGACCACGACTTTCCCGTCCACGATCTCGATGGCCATCATGTCCATGGAGCGCGGCGCCGGCCCGGCGATCTTCTGCCCGGTCGGCTCGTAGATGGAACCGTGGCAGGGGCAGTGGAAGCGCCCCGGGTCCTCCGGCGGCGACCAGGGCACGGTGCACCCCAGGTGCGGGCACTTCCAGTACAGGGCCATGAAGCCCTCGGGCAGGCGTACCAGATAGAAGCGCCCCTCGGGGAACTTGGTCACCGTGCCCACCTTGAAGTCGTCCACGTTGCCGGCGACGATCTTGCCTCCGAAGCCGCTCACCTTGCGCGGCCACAGGTAGGCCAGGGTGTTCAGCCCGCCCTGGAGGGCAAAGACGCCCAGCGAGCCCCACATGGCGGTGCGCAGGAGCTGCCGGCGGGAGACCCGCCTGCCCTGCCCCTGCTGTTCCTCCCGTCCCTCGGCGCCCGGCGCCGTCGTGTCTTCCGAGGCCATGAGCAGACTCCCTCCCTTAATTGCTGCGCCGCTACTGCAGCGGCTCGATGGGCGCGCCGACCTCCCACGGCCACACCAGCTTCATGCTGTGGCCGCGGAAGGCGCTCCCGATCACCGTCAGCAGCACGAAGGACGCCACGAAGAAGGTGAACAGCGCGATCATGACCTCGCGCGTGTCCGCCTCCCAGACCTTCCGGACGATCTTCACCAGCAACCAGGGTATGAAGAGCATGAAGAAGGTCGGGATGATGACGTCGGTGAAGAAGGGGATGAGGGGCGTCGGCTCGATGCCCTGGGCCGCCGGGTCCATCGTGCCGTAGAACTGCCGGAACAACAGGGCCCGCACCGTGGGGCCGATGCCGTGGGCGCTCTCCTGCATGCCCGCGACGCGGAGATATTCGTCGATGATGATGAGCGCCAGCTCCCAGACCACCGTGTAGACGAAGGAGAAGGCAGCGATCGCCTTGCCTTTGGCGCTATAGAAGTAGACACCCGTCCCGCGCCGCTCCTTGTCGACATAGGGAATGGCGGCGAGGCCCACCAGGACGACGCCCGGGACGATTACCCCTGCCAGGGCCGGGTGCATGTGCAGCAGCAGCTCTTGCAATCCGAGGAAGTACCAGGGCGCCTTGGCCGGGTTGGGCGTCACCTCCGGGTTGGCCAGGTTGCGCAAGGGCGCGTTCACGAAGATGGACATGATGGTGAAGAGCAAGAGGTACAGGAGCGCGCCGATGAGCTCGATCCGCACCAAGTGCGGCCAGGTGAAGACCTTCTCGGCCTCCGGATCCCGGGCCCGTGCTTCTTTCTCCGCAGCCTTTTCAACCGCCGCCGTGGGCGTGGCCATGACTCCCTTCCCCCCTCACTCGTCCTCGGGAAGCGGTCCGGAGATCCCGCCGTCCTTGCGGATGCGCCAGAAGTGCACCGCCATCAGCACGATGGCCGCCAGCGGCAGGAACAGGACGTGCAGCGTGTACCAGCGGATCAGGGTGGGCTGTCCCACCTCGAACCCGCCCAGGAGCACGAAGCGGATCCACTTGCCGGCGTACTCCGCGGGCGGCGTCGCCCCCGCCATGTTGGTGCCGACGGTGATCGCCCAGATGGCGAGCTGGTCCCAGGGCAGCAGGTACCCGGTGAAGCTGAGGAGGAATGTGACCAGCAGGAGCACGACGCCGACGACCCAGTTGAACTCCCGCGGGGGCTTATACGAACCGGTGTAGAAGACGCGGCACATGTGCAGGAACACGATGAGGACCATGCCGTGGGCCGTCCAGCGGTGCATGTTGCGCAGGAACATCCCGAAGAAGGCGTCGGTCTCCAGACTCCGCACGGTAAAGTAGGCCTGCGGAATGGAAGGAATGTAATAGAACATCAACCATACGCCAGTGACGGTGAGGATGAGGAACATCAGCAGCGAAGTGCCGCCCAGGCCCCAGGTATACGTCACCTTCACCGCGTGGCGCGGCACCTTGACGGGGTGCAGGTGGAGGGCTAGGCTGTTGAGGATGACCAGCACGCGGTTCCGCTGGTCCGTGGGGTAGCGGTTGCGGTATATTGATCGGAAGAAATGGGTGTTCTTGAACCTGCTCCACAAGCCCACGCCGTTTCCCCCCCTATTTGATATGATAACTTTCGTAAGTTTCGACAAGCGTTTTCAATTATAGGCCGAGGGCTCCTGCGTTTACAATGGGGGCTGCTTACCGTTCGGCTGCCGAAACGCGCATTTCAGCGCCCGGCCCTCAGCGGGAACGGCCGTCCCGGAGGAGCGCCAGCGCCTCGGCGCGCGTGGCGGCCGACTCGGCCATGACGCCGCGCACCACGGACGTGACCGTCACCGCTCCGGGCTTGCGGATGCCGCGCATCGTCATGCAGAGGTGCTCCGCCTCGATCACCACCATGACGCCCAGGGGATCGAGGCGACGCACGATGGCCTCAGCCACTTCCTGCGTGAGGCGCTCCTGGACCTGGGGGCGGCGCGAGGCCGTCTCCACCGCCCGGGCCAGCTTGGACAGGCCGGTGATCCTGCCGCCGCGGGGGATGTAAGCCACGTGGGCGCGGCCGACGAAGGGCAGGAGGTGGTGCTCGCAGACCGACTGGAAGGGGATGTCCCGCACCAGGACGATCTCCTCGTGATCGGTGTCGAAGGTGACGTCCAGCTCGTCGGCGGGATCCCGCCCGATGCCGCTGAAGATCTCCTCGCAGGCATCCGCCACTCGTCGGGGGGTGTCTCTCAGGCCTTGCCGCTCCGGGTCCTCGCCGATGGCCTCGAGCAGAAGCCGCACGGCCTGCGCGACCTTCGCCTTGTCCAAGGGCCGAACCTCCTCCCCCAGCGGCCCGCGACAGACTAAAGTCTATCGGCGTCGAGAACAATAGTCAAACGGAGGTGCCCCCCGTGAGGCGCCGCTGGTCACGAGCAAGCCTCCTGTTGATCTTCGTCGCCGTCGCCGTCCTGCTTGCGGATGGCAGCGCCCTGGCTCAGCGGCGCTCGCTCTGGTGGGGGACCTCCGGACCGGACGTGGTGCTCGTCCAGACCACGTTGCGCGACTGGGGCTACTACCGCGGCCCGGTGGACGGCTTCTACGGGAACATGACCGTCTCGGCGGTGGCCCGCTTCCAGCGCGACGCGGGGCTGGTGCCCGACGGGGTCGTCGGCCCGCGCACCTGGGAGGCGCTGGGGTTTCCGGTGGCCTCGCCGCCCGTGGCCCGCTACGGGGGCGGCCCGGTGGTGGCGCGGAGCGACGACGTGGAGCTGCTGGCGCGCCTGGTCATGGGCGAGGCGGGCGAGGAACCCTACGAAGGCCAGGTGGCCGTGGCGGCGGTGGTCCTTAACCGGGTCCGCCACCCCGCCTTCCCGAAGACGATCGCCGGCGTGATCTTCGAGCCCTGGGCCTTCGAGAGCGTAATGAACGGCTTCATCTGGGCTCGCTACCCGCGGGACAGCGCCTGGCGGGCGGCAGTCGACGCCCTCAACGGGTGGGACCCGACCTATGGGGCCCTGTACTTCTGGAACCCGGCCACGGCAGTGAACCCCTGGGTCTGGACGCGGACGATCATCAGGACGATCGGACGGCACGTCTTCGCCCGGTGACGCGCAGGGGGGAACCGGCGTTGCGACAGCGGGTGCTCGTCTCCATCCCCATCATCCTGGCGGCGGCCGCCCTCCTGTGGGGGCTGTCCCAGCGCCGGGCCGCCGGGATGGTCCAAAACGCCCTGGAAGCCTCCTACCAGCAGGACTTCTACGACCTCCTGGACCAGGCGGAGCAGCTCCAGGCCACCCTGGGCAAGGCCCTGGTGGCGAACAGCCCAGGCGAGCAGACGGCGCTCCTCACCGAGGTGTGGTTCCGGGCGAGCCTGGCCCAGGAGTCCCTGGGTCGGCTCCCCGTCCGAGACCTGGACCTGAACGCCACCCGCAAGTTCTTCATGCAGATGGGCGACTATGCCCGCGTCCTGGCCCGGCGCACGGCCGAGGGC
>JBBIPI010000033.1:0-12159 GCA_037442985.1 Clostridiales bacterium | reverse complement strand
CCCGCCTGGCGCACCCGCCGGGCCGCCTCGCTCCACCCTGACGCGGTGACCCGCCCGCACCGGCACTCCGCCACCGGCCGGGGCCCCGCTGGGCCACGGGACGTCCCGGACATGACCATCGGCATGAACAGCTCACCCCATCCCCAGGGCTCGCCGCGCTTCGTCCATGACCTCCGGCGTGATGAGCCGCAAGCCGCGCTGGCGAGCGTAGTCCTCGTATGCCTTGCGGATCATCTGCTGTACAAAGCGGGGCGCGGCCCGCAGCCGCTCCAGGGCGGCCGGCGTCCACTCTGGCTCCGCCCCGTTGTTCCCGCTCGTCACGGCTTCCGCGCGGGCCTCGACCAGGTTCGACCGGAGGTGAGCCAGGGGCTCCGCCGGGCCGGCCTCCTCTCCGGGCGGCCCCAGCCGGACGCCCAGGGCATGTACCAATTGGGTCTCGGCGGGATTGGTCAACATGGCGGCAGCATACCCGCAGCGTGGGCAGCGGAAGACCACCGTCCGGCTTCCCGCCTCGTCCGGGACCGTCGCCTCCGTGACCCGCATCGGCTCGTCGCAGGGAATGCAGAGGAACTTCATCGCGTCAACGCCCCTTCCACGGCTTCTGCCAGGAACCCGAGAGCGCGGGCGGCAGGCGTGTCCGGGTGGGTAAGGGCGAAGGGCAGGCCGGCGTCCGCTCCGGCCGCGACGCGAGGATCGAAGGGAATGCTTGCCAGCACCGGTACGCCCAACGCGCATGCCATGTCGGCCGTCTGGCTGCTCGGGAAGAGGGAACCCAGATTGCCGCAGGCGGGGCAGACGTAACCCGCCATGTTCTCCACCACCCCCAGCACCGGGTCGCCCCGCCGCAGGGCGGCAGCAATCGCCTTCTTGACCACTGCACCAGAGACGAGGGATGGCACTGTGACCACCAGCACCCCGTCCAGCCTGGGTACTGCTCCGGCCACGGCGGCGAACCGGTCGCTGCCGGGCGGCAGGTCGAGGAAAAGGTAGTCCAGGTCGCCCCAGGCCACGTCCGTCAGCATCTCCCGGAGCACCGTGGCTTCGAGGGCGCCCCGCCAGACGGTCGCGTCGGCACCCAGCCCCCCAGGGTGGCGCCAGGCCACGGGCGTCACCTCGTCTGGCAGGAAGAGGTCCATGGAGACGACCCTCACCCCGCCCGCGCCCACGGCGGGGGCAACGCCGTCGGGCATGAGCCGCAGTTGCTGCCCGCGCACGCCCAGCATCCGCCCCAGGGCCGGCCCGTTCAGGTCGGCGTCCACCACCCCGACCGCGCGTCCCCGGTCGGCCAACAGGGCCGCCAGGGTGGCTGTCACGGTGCTCTTCCCCACACCGCCCTTGCCGCTCATCACCGCTATCACATGGCGCACCCGGCTAAGCCGCTTTTGCAACCGCTCCTGGAGCGCAACCACCTGAGCGACGATGCCGGATCCCCCGTCGCCGGCTATGTCGACATAACGCCTCACCGTCCTACCTCCTTCCTACATGCCGAACTCGCGGCGCGCGGCGTCCACCACCTGCTCGTCCACGACCTGCAGGCCGAGCCGCCGCGCGTAGTCCTCGATGGCCTTGCGCGCCATGCCGCGCGCGAAGGGCGGCACCCGCTCCAGGCGCGCCGCCGCCTCGGGCGTCCAGGCCGGCCGCTCCTCGAGGAGCTGGCGCGCCTCCGCCCAGGTGGGCCTGAAAGTCCGCCCGGCGAGGAGCACGTGACAGGGGGCCAGCCGGAGCAGATTCTCGGCGTTGGAACCGATGTCCAGTCCCTCGTCGGCGTGCCATCCGGTACGGCCCAGCGCCAGGAGGGTGGGGTTCACCTCCTCCACGTGGCGCAGAAGGGCGGCGTAAGGCTTGCCCGCCAGGAGCCGCGTCTCCACCTCCACGCCGGCCTCGCCGGCGATGCGCCGGGCGGTGTTCAGGTGTTCCTGATAGAGCCTGGCGATGCCGCCGTCCACCAGTTCGTCATGGAGCTTTTTCTGCGCCTCCGTGTTGAACACCTGACGCGCCTCCGCCGTCAGCGCCCCCTCCAGTTCCGCGAACAGCACCCGGTGCAGGAAGGGGTCATAGGCGGCCACCACCTGCACCCGCGCGCCGCAGCGCTGCGCCAGGGCCAGGGCGAGGCGCAAGGCGGCGAAGCCCCGCGGGCTGCCGTCCACGCCCACCACGAAGGTCCCTCCCAGGGCGCGGTCGTCCTTCACCACCAGCACGTCCCGTACGACGCGCCGCACAACCCTCTCGCAGACGCTCCCCAGGACCTGGTCCCGCCGCCGGCCACGGCGCCATACCTCTCCCATGCCGCGCGCGCCCAGGATCACCAGATCGTACGCGTTCTCGGTCACCTCCCGCACGATCTCGGCGTAGTTCTTCCCCTCCGGCGTCTTGCCGACGAAGACGACGCCCGCCTGGCGGCACCGCTCGCCCAGGCGGTGCAGGTACGATTCGGAGATCAGCCTGAGACCCTTCTCTATCAGGGTGTCGTGCAGCTGCCGCTGGTGGGCTAGGACCGCCGGGTCCTGGTATTCCTCCGGCAGCCCTGGCTCCATGTCGCGGAAACGCTGATCGTGGAGGCGGGCGGCATAGACGTGGCAGCCCACTACCGTGGAGCCGAAAGCAGTACCGATCTGGAGGGCGACAGAAGACGCCCACTGGCTGTACTTGGAGTTATCCACCGGCACCAGGAGGGTGCGGAAGCTGACCTCCCGCTCCTCCTGTCTGGTTGCTTCCGTCCTCACCAACGCGTCTAGCATGGTCAGGAACCCCCCTCTCCAGTCCTCGGAACCCGCCCGTTGGGGGCGCAGCGCCGCGCCAGACGGGCCGCCACCAGGCGGAAGGCCAACGCCGCTGGCCCCGGCGGGCCGGCGGCCACCACCACCGGCACCCCCTCGTCCCCCGCTGCCCGCACCGCCACATCCAAGGGGATGGACCCCAGGAAGGGGATATCCCAGTAGGCGCACAGGTCCCGCACCTTCCGTCCCGGCCCGAAGACGTCCAGGTTGCCTCCGCAGTGCGGGCAGACCGACTCGCTCATGTTTTCCACCAACCCCAGGAGCGGCACCCGCCGCTCCCGGAACAGGGCCACGCAGCGGACGACCGAGGCGACGGCAACGTTCTGCGGCGTGCTGACTATGATCGCCCCGCTCAGGCGCAGGTTGTGCAAGAGGGTCAGCACCGCGTCGCCCGTCCCCGGGGGCAGGTCGACGAAGAGGTAGTCCAGGTCGCCCCAGGCCACGTCCTCGATGAACTCGCGGATCACCTGATGGACGGCGGGACCGCGGAAGGCCAGTGACTCCCCCTCCTCCACCAGGAACCCCATGGACATCAGGCGCACGCCGAAGCTCTCCAGCGGCTCGACCAGTTCCCCGTCCGCGGCGCGCGGCCGCCGCCCAACCATGCCCGTCATGGCCGGCACCGACGGGCCCCAGACGTCCGCGTCCAGCAACCCGACCCGGGCGCCCGCCTCGGCCAGGGTCACCGCCAGGTTGACCGCGACCGTCGTCTTGCCGACCCCGCCCTTCCCGCTGGCTATGGCGATGGCGTTGCGGATCACACCCATCATTCACGCTCCCCCACAACCCTGGTGAGCCTGAGCCCCTAGGTCTACCCGCTGTTCCCGTCCCGCCAGGCATGTCGCCCGTCCCGCTTCGCTCAGGTGAGGGTACGCCGGGTAACGGAAGACGACCGTCTTCCCGGCGTGCTCGGAACCGACGGCCAGGCGATAACCCGGCCCCGTGGCCGAGTCCACCACTGCGGTCTCCGCAACCCTCTCTCCCTCCACCCAGGCCTCCACCAGCGTTCCGGGCGGCGCGGGCGCCAGTTGCACCCGCGCCGCGCCGGAGAAGACACAGGGAGTTTGGAGCGCAGGGCGGCCAGCGGTCCCCGCGGCAGGGATGCCGGAGCAAGCGGTCACGACGATGGCCGCCGCTGCCAGAGCCGCCCACGCCGGCGGCCGCCCGGATCGTTCACCGCTGGGCCTTGGGCGGGTAGAAAGCTGCGTTGTGATCCGTCGGCTCCCCGCCATAAGCAAGGGCATTCTCGTACACGATCACCTTCATGATCTCCTCGGGCGTCAGCTTCTCCGCCCAGGCTGTCATCGGCGTGCCGGGCACGCCGGTGGCGATGCGCCAGTACCAGAAAGCGGACGAGAGCCCCTCCACGAATCCCTGGTCAGTGAAGTCGGCCGCCCCAGTCATCACCGGCTTGCCGTCCCGCCCGTGGCAGGCGGCACACACCACGTCCGGCTTGAGCTGCCCCTCGTAGATCCGCTTCCCCTCCTCGATGATCTCGGGATCCGTCCACCAGGACTCGGGCACCACCCGCTGGTATTCCACGGGTATCTCGTAGAACGGGCCGCGGTCGCCCTTCTGCGATCCCGGGAAGAGCGGCTTGGGAGTCGGCACCGACGTGTCCTTGAGGCTGGACAGGTAGGCCACCAGGGCGTTCAGCTCCTCCTCGCTCAGCCGTTTGCCGAAGTCGTCGGGCATGGTGACCTTGTCGTAGTCCTCCTCGAACCCCTCGGCCAAAGAGGAGCGGGGGTCGAGGATCTCGGCCCTGATGGCGTCCGGCGACATCAGGTTCCCGATGTTGTCCAACTCCGGTCCCCGGCGCTTGACGCCGCCGCTGCCGCCGATCTTGTGGCAGTTGTAGCACTCCCAGTCCTGATAGGCCTGCTTGCCCCGCTCGATCAGCTCCGGCGAGGGGGCTGCGCCCGACCCGGCGGCCGAGGAGCCGGAGGCTGCCACCTCCCCGATCACCTGCAGGCCCAACTCCTCCGCCTCCTTTTTGAGCGCGGCGGCGCGGGCCGGCTTCTGGCGATCGAGGTACGACTTCTGAATGCGCGCGATCTTCTCTTGCTCCACCTGGGGATCGAACTGGGGCAGCAGCCTAGCCGCCAGCGTGAACACGACCGAGGCGACCAGGAAGACGGTCACTACGGCCAGACCCCCGTGGCGGGGATGCCCCCTGAACCGCACGTCCAGCAGCACGAAGAACAGGAGGCCCACCAGGATGTAGCCCATGAAGAACAACCGGAAGAGGGGAGGGAACCCGATGAGGCCGCCCAGGAACCAGTTCAGCACCATCAGCACGAGGACTATGGGCAGCTTGCCGCGCAGGTTAGTCCAGAGCGACATCGACGACCCGTCCTTTCCGCTCGCCGGCCAGGGCCACGGCCGGGGCTTTGGCCTTGCCCACCTTGTGGCTGAGCCAAATGATGAACGTGATCAGCCCGAAGAAGACCAACGAGACGAAGGTGATCACCACCGCCGCGTCGGCCAGCCTGGGCGTGAAGGATTCGGCGGTGAAGTCCGGCAGGGCGTTGTATACGTGGAAGCTCTTACGGATGAGGGAGCGCACCGCCCCCATCAGGCCCATGGTCCAGATGGCCGCGAAGCAGAGCAGGATGAGGGCGTACTGGGACGGCGCCTCGATGTCCCCCCAGGTGATCCGCCCGCGCTTGATGGCGAGCCGGTAGAACACGTAGTTGACCAGCGTGACCAAGGCCGTCCAGGCGGCCGCCGTGTTCTTGGCCACCATCAGCGCCAGGAACCCCAGGTGCGCCGGGAGCTCCGTGCGCGCCAGGAACTCCTCCTCGGTCATGCCGGGCGGCACCATCCCCGGCTCCAGGATCATGGTGGCGAAGAAGTGGCGGGGCGTCACCCAGATGGCGCTTCCCAGGAAGATCAGGGCGAAGCCGACCTTCATGGGCAAGGCGAACCGCTCCGCCCCCTCGATGCGCCGGATGCTCAGCCACATGTAGTAGTTGGCCGCCAGGAAGAGGATCCCAACCAGGAGGCCCTGCATCTCGAAAAACATGGAGAGCCGGTCCGACATCATGTAGATGCCCAGGGAGGCGTCATACGCGTAGATCTCCTTGCCGTAGATGTAGCCGGGCGCGATGAGCGTCAGGAAGGCGCCGGTGCCGATCAGGTTGCCGATGAAGCCCATCCAGTCGTAGTACGCCCGCTCCTCGCGGTCCTTGCTGGTCAGGTACATGTAGGCGGCCACCAGACCGGTGATGAAGCCGCCGAAGACCACGTTGGCGATGAAGCGGTGCAGGTTAAGCGGCCACCAAGTAGGGTTGTTCACCAGCTCCCACAAGCTGGCCGTCTCCCAGTTGGAGGGAGGGGTGTTCATGAACGAGGCGATGGCGTCCTGGTTGAACATGGTCAGGGTGCCGATGACGTTGAGGAGCACACCGATGGCGATGTGCAAGCCCTTCCGCCCTTTGAGGGCCTCCCAGGTGTACCAGTAGGTGTAGAGCGTGATGGTCTCGAGGATGAACAGCACCGGGTAGACGACGAACCACAGGATCCCGAACCGCGGGAAGATGAAGCTGGAGAACTGCGGGTACAGACCCACGAGCAAGAGCACGAAGAAGCCGCCCAACAAGGCCGTCAGACTGTAGGCGACGGCCGTTATCTTCGTCATCTCGTAGGCCAGCCGCTCGAAACGATCGTCCCGCTTGCGCCAGCCGAGGTACTCGCAGATGACGATGAAGATGGGTGCGCCCAGGATGAAGGCGGCGAAGTTCAGATGTAGTTGGGCGACGATCCAGACGGCGGTGCGGTCCCCCAGGAGCGGGAAACTCGCTTCAGGCATTGCGTCCTACTACCTCCTCAGTCATGATTCCGAGCCTATCCCTCTCGGCCTGCACGAAAGCCACCGTGGCCCTGGCCACCGAGCGGTAAAACTCGCTCCGACTCAGCCTACAGACCTCAGCGGCAAACTCCTCCACCCACCCGTCCAGGTGGCTGGCCACGAACCCCGCCAGGGTCTCCTCCTCGCCGGCGGCGCAGACCAAGCCGCCGTATTCCAGGAGCAGGGCCAGGTGATCAGGGTAGTCCTTGAGACCCTCCGTGACTGCCAGACCGCGCTCACGATAGCGGCGGAGCATGTCCTCGGCCGGCGGCCCCATGATCAGCCCGCGCCGGCCTGACAGGAAGGCACCCTCGCCGGACCACTCCTTGAACACCGACTCCACGGGCAGGACGAAGTGCGGCGGTATCACGAACAAGGGGTAGTACGCCTTTCGCAGTTGCGCCAACACCTCGGCCGTCGCCCCCGGGAGCCTGAGCGCTTCCGGATCGAGGGACGAACCCACGGTAGCCAGACCTGTGAGCAGCGTGCGCTGCAGCGCACCCGAGGCCACGTCCTCCGCGAAGGAATCGCAGGGTTCCTTGTAGCACTCGGACAGGGCGAAGTAGAGGCCCGCGCGCACCCGCGGGTCGGGGGTGAGAGGGAGGCCTGCGCCTCCCTCACCCCCGACCATGGCGCTACGGGTTCTGCTTGACCTGCTGCTCCGGGAACACGCCATAGACCAACTCAACCCTTTTCTCGTGTTCCTTGACGAAGTCGTAGTCCTTGATCGGCACCTGCCCCGTCTCCGGGCGGCTGAGCATCTCCGGCCACTGGTCCTTGGCGAAGTCCTTGAATTGGGGTCCGTAGAACACTTGTCCCTCGACACCTTGGGCGTTCTCATGGCAGCGGCGGCAAGCGGCCGGGTCGAAGGCGATGCCGCCAAGGCCGCCCACCAGGTCGGAGGCCGTCACGCGCCTGGCGAAGAGCAGGGCCGCCACGTCGGCGTCCCAGTCCTTGTCCCGCCGCTCCCTGCCGACGGGCACGGGCGCCGGGGCTGGCAACTGGGGCGCCTCCACCTGGGTCGGGGGCTGCTGCTGCACCGTCGCCGGACGTTTCTTACACCCGCCCGCCGGTAGCAGGGCGAGCGCGGCGACCCCCAGGGCGAGGAGCATCGTCCAGGGCTTCCTCATCGCTCCCATCCCCTTCACAGTTCCCGCCGCACGGGGACCGGCTTCAGGTAGATGTTGCTGGCCCCCGTCTGGTTCACGTCGATGTCCAGAACCTCGCGCCCCATCTCCTTGACTTTCGCTAGCAACTTTTCCCGCTCGCCGAACTCGATGGCGTTGGTCGGACAGGACATGGCGCAGGCCGGGCGGTTGCTCCCCGGTGCGCCGGCCGGCCGGTCCAGTTTGTGGGCGCAGAAGGTGCACTTGTCGGACTGAAAGTACCCGTACTTGCTCTTGACGGGCGTGAGCTTGATGGCCCCGTAGGGGCAGGCCACCACGCACATCTGGGCCCCCACGCACTTGTCGCGTTTGAAGAGGACGATGCCGTCCTGCCGCTTCTCCAGCGCCTTGCCCTCCACCGGGCAGGCGGCCACGCACGGCGGGAACTCGCACTGCTGGCAGTTCATGAACACGGCATAGGCTGCCGGGTTCTTGCTCTGGTCGGGCCCGATGAGGACCACGTCGTTGCGCTGCCATTGGGAGCCTACGTGGTTCTCCACTTTGCAGGCGACGACGCAGGCCCGGCACATGATGCACTTGCCAGGGTCGACGAGAAAGGCGTACTTCTGAGCCACACCCTATCCCCCCTTTGCGCCGTCGCCGCCTAAACCTTGGTGATGCGGCAGAGCTGGCACTTGTACTCGTTCTGGCCTGACAGGTTATCGTAGTAGTGGGCGATGATCCGGTTCAGGGCCGGCCAGGTCTTCCGACCAACGTCCTCGTGCACCTTCTGCTTGTCGCCGAAGGTCATGGGGACGAAAACGGTGTTCTCCTGGATCCCGTCCCACACCAGGGCCACCGCCTCGATGGCGTCCCGCGGGGTCTCGATCTTCACGCGGTCGCCCGTCTTGACCCCGAGCCTTTTCGCCAGGTTGGGGTGGATCTGGCAGTAGCGGTCCCCCGTGATCTGCACCAGGCTCCACGCCCAGTGGGTGATGGTGTGGAAGTGAACGGTGCTCGGGCGCCCGGTGGTGAGCTGGATGGGGTACTGCTCCCGCAGCTTGAGGTCGGGCTGGACGCCGATCTTCACCTTGTGGACCAGGTTGCCGGCGGGCGAGTTCCACCAGCCCCAGGCCATGGGGACGAACTCATCCAAGTACTCCAGGGTCGGTAGCCCGTCCATGGTCTCGGGGGAGGTGTAGAACTCGGGAAGGGAGCGGTGCCCCAGCTTCTGCAGCTCCTCGTCGTGCTTTGGATGGTAGATGATCACCTTGTCCACGCCGAAGCGCTTCTTGTTGTCAGGGAAGCGGGCGCCGTCGAACAGGCCCTTCCACCAGTCGGCGTCGGCGTACAGCACGCTCGTACCGGGATGGCCGCCGTCGGGGGCCCGCTGCTCGGGCTTGAGCACCTGGGTCACCGGGTGATCATTGGGCGGGCAGGGGGCGCGCAGGAGGACGGTCTTCTTGGCGAAGGCGCCCGCCTCGCCCTTCTGGTCATGCATCATCTCCATGCGGTCGGCGCTGATACCGCCAGTCCAGGCACCGCCGTTCTTGGCCGCCACCTCGTTCCACAAGCGCCGCTTGTCGGTGCCCCACCAGGTCGGGAAGTTCTCGGTCCAGTACTGCTTGGAGAGCTTGGTGTCAAACTTGGCCATGGTCTGCGCCAGCTCGGCGTAAATGAGCATTTCGTTCTTGGCCTCGCCGATGGGGTTCACCACCTTGTGGCGGAACATGATGCCCCGATCCAGGCGCCGGTGCACGTGGTCCATCTCGTAGAAGGTGGTGGTGGGCAGCACGTAGTCGGCGTAGTGGGCGATCTCCTCCGGGAACAGGCCCATGTACACGACGAAGAGCTGCTTGTACGCCTCCTCGGCCCGCTTGGCGTCGGAGTTTTGGACCACCGGGTTGCCATGCATGAACACGGCCTTGATGGGATAGGGCTTGCCCTCCAGCACCGCCCGGTAGAAGTAATCGGGCTGTGGTGGCAGGCCTGGCTTCTTGAAGGCGTTCTCCTCCAGCCACTTCTTGTCCACGTCCGTCTTAGGCTCGATGCCGGGAAGGGACAGCCCAGCCCCGGAGTTGTGGAGGGCCACCATCCCGCCACCGGGAATGCCCAGATTGCCGGTGATGGCCACCAGGAAACAGAACACCCGCTCCGTGTCGACGGCGTTGACGTGGTGGTTGATGCCGGCGTTGGTGATGATGGCGGCTGGCTTGGTGGTGGCGTACGCGTGGGCGACCTTCTTGATGGTCTCGGCGGGGATGCCGGTGATGGGCGCCGCCCACTCCGGCGAATACCCCTTGTCGTTGACAAACTTCTTAAGCTCGTCGAACCCCTCTACCCACTGGGAAACGAAGCCCTTGTCGTAAAGGTCGTTGTTGACGATGTAGTGGATCATCCCGTAGGCTAGGGCCATGTCCGTGCCGGGCTTGATGGGCAGCCAGAGGTCCGCCTCAAAGGCCGTGGCCGTGTAGCGGGGATCGACCACCACCCATGTCGACTTGATGGCGTGCTTGCGGCGCCGCATCCAGCCGTGGAGCACGGGGTGGGTCTCGGCGTCGTTTGAGCCGACCCACAGGATGAACTTGGAGTCCCCCAGGTCGTAGCTCTGGGTGAGCGGGTCCCAGCCCCAACCGTTGGTCTGCCCGCCGGGACCACCGAAGACCCAGTTGATCGCCATCCAGCCCGCGTCGTTGCAGATGTAGCCTTCGTGCGTCGGGTTAGGGCTCCCCAGCATGTGGAGGAAGCGGAACATGGGCGGACCGCCGTCGCGCGAGACGCGGTCGGTCGTCTTCCCTGCTATGGCGTGCGGTCCGTCGGTGTCGCGGATCTCCAGGATCTTCTTGGCGATCTCCTCATAAGCCTGCTTCCATGAAATGGGCTCGAACTCCATACTGGGTTTGGGCCCCACGCGCTTGAGCGGACGGGTGATTCGGTACTTGTTGTACAGGAGTTGGATGATGCCCGTCCGGCCCTTGGCGCAAAGCGCCCCGTCCACGCTGTTCTCGGTATCGGCCTGCACAGGGTTGGCCGGGTCGCCGTAGACGTTGACGACCCGTCCATTCTTCACTTGGACCAAGTGCCAGCAAGCCACCGGGCAGAAGGAGCAGCCGCTACGCACCACCTTGTCTACCGGCCAGGAATCCACGGCATCCTCGGGGCGACGGATGTTCCGCAGGGTGAACGGCACCTGCTCCCAGTCCACCCGCTCGCTCCACTTGTTCCACGGCCGCGTGAACGCCTTCTCGGCACCGAGCGCCACGCCTGCACCGGCCGCCACCCCCGCGGCAGTGGCGGTGGTCACCGCTCTCAGGAACTGCCTGCGGCTCATACCGGTTTGTTCCATCTACCTGCCCCCCTTGCCTCGCCTACTGAAGGCTCCTACGGCCTCCTCGTTCGTGCCCGCGCGAAGAGCTCGGAGACGCGCCTGTCGTAGCCAGGGTCGCCCACGGCAGGCTCCTTGGGGGCTGCGGCGGCCGCGACCCGTGCCGGCACGGACATCACGGTGGCGGCGCCCGCCGCGAGCATCCCCTTGAGGAACCCCTTGCGGGTGATGCGGCCTGCGGTCAAGGACGGTCACCTCCTCTCCCACCACTGGGATAACCAACCAAGGGATTAGCAGTGGCGGCGGCTCGGAAACGTTACGGGGGAGTGGGAGCAACCCCAGATGACCTGCCGCCGCCACAAACGGAGTGCCATTAGAGAAACGGCCCCCCTCCACTCTGACGGCAGAGCGTACACTGGGCGCCGCGCCCCGGATAGCGGTGCCGTCCCGGCACCTTTGTCCTGGCCGGCCCCGATTTTGCGTGTCGGGATTTTCCGCGACGGGCACTGCGCTGGCGGGTTTCAGCGCTCGGGCGCGAGGAGGCCGTGTTGGAGGGCGAAGCGGACCAACTCGGAACGCCGCTTGAGGCCCAGCTTCTCCATGATTCGGGCCTTATAGGTCTCCACCGTCTTCACGCTCAGGTAGAGCATCTCCGCGATCTCCTGATTGGTGTAGCCCAGGGCCAGGTACTGCATCACCTCCCGCTCCCGCTCGCTCAGGACCTGCAATCCCGTACGCCGCTCGCCCCTGCGCCCGCCGGACCAGGGGAGGGTGTCGAGCGCCGTGAAGGAGGGCCCGCTGAACACCACGCTGCGGCCGACGTGCACGGTGCGGATCGCCGACAGGAGCTCGGTGTCAGCGGCCTGCTTGAGCACCAGCCCGCTCGCCCCGGCGGCCACCGCCTCGGCCAAGTAGCTCTGATCGTCATGCATGGTCAGTACGAGGACTTTCGTGCCCGGCAGCCGTTCGCGGATCCGCCGCGTGGCATCGATACCGCCCATCACCGGCATGGTCAAGTCCATCAGGACGACGTCCGGCACCATCTCGGACGCCAGGCGGACCGCCTCCGCCCCGTCCGCCGCCTCCCCGACCACCTCCATA
>JBBIPI010000032.1:0-12299 GCA_037442985.1 Clostridiales bacterium | reverse complement strand
GCACCTTCTTCCAGTCCTCCGTCGACTGGTGGCAGGCGGTGCAACGCTGCTCGGTGATCGCCGGGTGGGCCCGCCGCGCGTCCGCGGCGTGGCAATCGGCGCAGGCGTCCCCTAACCGCTCGTGAGCGACCAGGAGCTGCTTCCAATCGCTGGTGGAGGTGTGACAGGCCGTGCAGTCCGCGACGCGGATCTCCGGGTGGGCTTCCCGGGCCTGCGCGCCGTGGCAGTCGGCGCAGGCCACGTCCGCCAGCTTCTGATGGTCCACCTCGACCTTCTTCCAGTCGGAGGTCGAGACGTGGCAGAGGGCGCAGCGCCGGTCGGCGATCTCCGGGTGGGCCTGCTCCGCCTGGGGGCCGTGGCAGGAGGCGCAGTCCCGCTGCGCCTGGAGGGTGGCGTTGCGGTGGAAGGAGATGGTGATCGCCGCCTGCCGGCCCAGGTGCTCCGGGTGGCAGACGGTGCATTCCCGCCCCGTGTTCTGCTGGTGGATGGCCACCACGTACGGCTTCTCGCTCTCGGCCAGCTTGGTGGCCGGGTGGCAGTTGAGGCAGGTCTGGGATCGCGCACCCCGGAAGGGCCGGTGGCAGGAGAGGCAGGCCACCTCCACGTGCTTGGCGTTGACGGGGCCGGGCGCGAGCAGGGATTCCAGCCAGCTCCCCTCCCCCAGGAAGCGGGCCAGGAAGCCGGGCACCCCGGCCCAGGCGGGCACGGCCACCGCCAGGGCCAGCGCGCAGGCGAGCAACACGGCGCCGCCCCACCTACGCACCCTTCAGGCTCCCCCCGAAGAGGATCATGAAGAAGATGTGCAGGGTCATGGTAGCCAGGAAGAACCAGGTGATGGGCCGGTGCACCCGCTTCCACTCCCGGAAGGCGGACTCGGAGAGGCTGAGGAGGTAGAGCTCCTCCTCGATCTCCGCCTCCTTCTTGCCTTGCTTGCGCAGCTCGGCGCGCAGCTCGCCGCGCGCCCGCACCGCCCGGTTGTGGATGTACGCCCCGATCATGCCGCTGATGGCCGTCACGAGCATGAAGACGATGCTGATCAGGGCCAGCCCCTTGGGGACGTCCCGACCCCCGGCGTGGACGACGACGAGGAGGGAGCCGACGATGGTCAGGATCTCGTGCCGCTTCATCCACACCCGTATCGGACCCAGCCAGGCGAGGCTCTGATAGCGCTTGCGCAGGAAGTAGACCTGGGCCACGAGGATGAGCAGCGTGCCCAGGTACCCGAGCGCGTGCCGCACCGTGCCGTCGAGGAAGGAGCCCAGCACGAAGGCGCCGCCGATGAGCCAGAACGACACCAGGCTGAGGAGGATGAAGCGGAGGAAGGTCTCCACGCCGGCGAGCAAAGACATCACCCGCGCCCATGCAAGCACCTCAAGATTAAACCATAATTAAACGCCTTTGCCGGCCGCGAGGACGTTCTCCGTCATGGCGGATACGTTTATGATGAAAACGTTCAAAAGCGGAGGGGGGATTCCGACCCGTGCACATACTGGTAGTCGAGGACGAGGAGAAGCTCGCCAGGCTCATCCAGCGCGTCTTGCAGCAGGAGAACCACGTGGTGGAGCTGGCCAGCGACGGCGAGGAGGGGCTCGACCTGGCCCTGGCCGGCGAGTTCGACCTGATCATCCTCGACGTGATGCTGCCCAGAAGGAGCGGCGTGTCCGTCTGCCAGGAGCTCCGCCGTCGCGGGATCAAGACCCCCATCCTCATGCTGACGGCGCGCGACGCTGTGAGCGACAAGGTGGCCGGCCTGGACGCCGGGGCGGACGACTATCTGACCAAACCCTTCGCCTTCGAGGAATTGCTGGCCCGCATCCGGGCCCTGTCCAGGCGCCCGCCGTCCTTCGCGCCCCACGACCGGCTCGAGGTGGGCGACCTTGTCCTCGACCTGGCCACGCGGGAGGTGCGCCGGGGCGACCGCATCGTGGAGCTCACGGCCAAGGAGTTCGCCTTGCTCGAGTTCCTCATGCGCCATCCGAACCAGGTGCTGTCCCGCGACCGGATCATCGAGAACGTGTGGGGATACGACTCGGACGCCCCGCCGAACGTGGTCGACATCTACATCCACTTCCTCCGCCGCAAGATCGACCAGGGGTTCCCCAAGCAGATGATCCGGAGCGTCCGCGGCGTGGGGTACAAGCTGCAGGCCTAGCCCCGCCCGGGAGGTGGCACGGGTGTTCGCCCGCATCCGCTGGCAGCTCACCGCCTGGTACATGCTCGCCCTGGCCACCATCATGACCCTGGTCGGCCTGGGCTTCTACTTCGCCGCGCGCAACGTCCTCCTGGGCGAGCAGGACAAGGAGCTCCGCCTGGCTGCCGACTTCGCGGTGAGGACGATGGTGCCGTCCCTGCGCGAGGAGCGGTCGAGCAGTGTCAGAGGCGACGGCGATGAGGACGACGACCGGCCGGGCGGCAGCAGCGACAACGACGGCGACGAAAAGGAGAAAGACGGGAAGAAGGGCGACAAGGCGAGCCCGGATCGAGAGGACGACAACGGCGACGAGCCACCGGAGGGCGAGCGGCTCACCCTCTCCCTCGTCTGGACCTTTGCCGGCACCGCCGACGGCTGGAGCACCTCCACGGCGCCGGCCTGGGTCACCGCCTTCCCTCACCAGCCCTCCCTGCAGCGCGCCCTGCGCGACGGGACCGCTTTCTTCACCACTGTCGCCGACCAGGGCGAGGTGATCCGGCTCTACACCCTCCCGGTGAGAGAGGGGCCGCGGGTGACCGCCGTGGTCCAGACCGGCAAGCCCATCACCGCCATCCTCGGCAACCTGCACCAGCTCTTAGTGATCCTCATGCTGGCGGGGGCCGGCGGGCTGACTCTGGCCGCCGTGGGCGGCCTCTTCCTGGCCAACCGCGCCCTGGTCCCCATCCGCTTGGCCTTCCGCCGCCAGCGGGAGTTCGTTGCCGACGCCTCCCACGAGCTGCGGACCCCGCTGGCCGTCCTGCGCGCCTCGGCCGAGGTCCTTGACCGCGAGCTCCGGGGCGGGGCGCCCGAGGTGGCCGGCCGGCCCGCCGTGCACGAGACGCTGGACAACCTCCTGTCGGAGACGGAGCGCATGGGTCGCCTGGTGAGCGACCTGCTCACCCTGGCCCGCGCCGACTCCGGCGACCTGGAGCTGGATCTCAAGCCCATGGATGCCGCCGAGGTGGCCGGCAGCGCGGCCCGCAAGGCCGGGGTGCTCGCCCGGGAGAAAGGCGTGGAGTTCTCGGCCTCTCTCCCCGGCGCCCTGCCGATGGAGGGCGACCCGGCGCGCCTCGAGCAGCTCCTGTTGATCCTGCTGGACAACGCCGTCAAGTACACCGACGCCGGCGGTCGGGTGACCCTCCGGGCCGCCGCCCGGGGCAACCGCGTCGAGTTCCAGGTGAGCGATACCGGGATCGGCATCCCGCCCGCCGAGCTGCCGCGCATCTTCGACCGCTTCTACCGCGTGGACAAGGCCCGCTCCCGCCAGCAGGGCGGCACGGGCCTGGGGCTGGCCATCGCCCGCTGGATCGTCGACGCCCACGGCGGGACGATCCAGGTGGAGAGCGAGCCCGGGCGGGGCACCACCTTCACCGTCTCCCTACCCCTGCATGCCCGCGGACCGGCGCCCTCTTCCGCGAGGGGCGCGTCGTCTTTAATCAACCTTAAAGACTGCTGAGAAAGAATATGCGGCGAGGAGCCATTGTCCCCTGGAAGGGGGTTGCCCTGCCGTGAGCGCGCTGAAGCTGTGGGGGTTCCTGGCCACCCTGGCCGCCGTCATCCTCGGCTCCTTCGCCACGGGGGCGGCCGTCGTCAAGGTCGTGAACATGCAGAAGGAAACCGTGCAGCAGGACGCCGGCGGGCCCGGTCTTCCCGGGCCGGTGGCGGGTGCCCGCGCCAACCCGGTGGACGTCCCGGCCGCGGCTCGAGGGACTTCCGCCACCGTCACCCAGGACCGGGAGACCCCCGCCGCCCGCGCGGCCACCGCTGCGCCTCCCGACCTGGCCGCCGACGCCTCCCTGCCCCTGGCGACGGCCGAAGACACCGCGCAGGCCGCTGGCGCGGCCCTGGCGGAGCCGCTGGCGCAGCCGGCCACCGAGCCGCTCCCGCCGGATGATTGGAGTTGGAGCGGCTGGACGGGGGGCTTCACGACGGACCTGGGCGGCGGGGAGGACGAAGACGACGACGATTTCGGAAAGCCCTCGAAGAAGAAAAAGAAGAAGGGCGACGACGAGTGGGAGGGCGAGGACGACGACTGACGAAAGAAGGGGATGCGCCCGCATCCCCTTCGGGACATCCTCCCCTCCGGCCGCGAGGCGCACCGGTCAGGAGCGAGCCGCGAAGGCGCCTGCTCCCGCCCGAGCCGCGAAGCGGTCCGGCGCTGCGTCGAAGGCGCCCTTGCAGACCGGGCAGCAGAACTCGAACTGCTGGCCCTGATAGCTGCTCGTCAGGCGCGGGTTGGCGTTGTTGATCTCAAAGTTGCACACGGTGCAGCGGGCCACGGGGATCACCTCCGGCATTAGCGTCCCCGGCCCGCGCGGGCGTTATCACCTCTACCCCGCCGAGCGGGTGCGCCGTCCGCCCTAGGCCACCGGAGCCGTCTCCCTCGGGGCGCCGTTACCGACCGCCTGCCCCTTCTTGCCAGCCGCAGCCACCTTCACCTTTGCCCGCCCGGTTGCCGCCGGCACCCGGCCCGCCGAGCGGGCCTCCTCCGTCGGCCGTTCCCCGTCCGCCGGCGCCACGAGCTCCCTGAAGTGGGGCACGAGCGCCTGGATCGTAACGGGCAAGCCCGCCCTGAGGGCGTCGATCTGCACGTCGAACTGGCGACGCCGGGCTTCATCCCGCTCCGCCCGACGCCGGCGGCTCAACTCCTCGATGTCCCGCAACTGCCGGATCTCCTCGGCGAAGACCTCCTGCCAGTCCTCCCGGGAAGCGAGGACCTTGCCCTTCAGCTCCTCGGCCACCGAGAGGATGTGCTCCAGATACTCCAGGGTCAGCTCGGGATCGATCCTGCCGCTCCGGGCCAGCAACTCCTTCTTCTGCCGGACCACGCCCTGCAGGCGGCCCAGGGTTTCGCTCACCTCCCGGACGCGGCGCAGGACGCCGTACCCGACCCGCTTCTGGTGCGCCAGGAACGCTCGCGCCGCAGCCTCCTGCGCGACCACGTACGCCGCGTAGGCGACGAAGGCGATCTGCAGGGTAGCGAACAGGAGCGTCTCCAGCGGGCTCGGCGGGCGGAGGGCCGCGGCGATCACCTGCCCCGCCAGGGCCACCAGCGCCGCCAGACCTCCTCCGACCGCCAAAAGGCTCCTCCTCTCGATCATTGCGGCCTCCCCCTCTTCCGTGATGAGTGGATGCGGAGGCGAGGCACGGCAGAGCCGCCAGCCGCGCCCCCCGCCCCTGATGCCAGGCTTCCCCTGGACGATTCATCCAGTTGCATCGTGCCGGTGGGCTGGGGTTTCTTGAGCCGCTGGTCCCGTTTTTCCGTGGAACGAAAGTCCCAGAAGGCGTCGGCCGGGCAGCCCGGGCGGGAGGGACGCGGGGGTGGTCGCCATTTCCCCCCGCGCGCACGAAAACTTTATTAGGAACGACAGCCGGGCACGCTACCGGGGCTGTCATCCCGAACGAAGGGAGGGACAGGACGTGACCGCCGAACTCACGATGGAAATGAAGCAGGGCCCCGGCGCACCCGCCACCCGGGTCACCCGCGGCATGAGGGTCGTCGTCGTCCGGACGCTCGATCCGGCCCGCCGCCATCTGGAGGGCCGCGACGGGCAGGTGATCGGGTTCGACTGGGACATCCCCATCCTCCAGGTGGGAGGGGAGGTCATCAGCGGCATCGAGTGCTACTGGGGTCCGCGCGACGGGTTCCCCGGCATGGAGGTCGCCCGCGCCCTGGCCGACGCCCGTCCAGCGGCCACCCTCTTGATCTGGTCCGGACGGGCGGCCTGAACGGTCACCGCGCCGGCACGGCCAGGCCCAGTTGGCCGGCCCAGGTCTCGACGTGGCGCAGCTCGTCCTCCAGGATGCGCCGGAGCAGCGCCTCCGTCTCCTCGTCCCCTTCGGACGCGCAGAGGGCGATGTGCTGGCGGTAGCGCTCCACGGCATCGCGCTCCCGCGCCAGGTCGTCCTCCATCATCCGCCGCAGGTCCCCGCCCCGGGCGAAGGGCGGCAGCCGGGCAGGCGGCTCGCCCCCCAGCTCCACGATCCGCCGGCCGAGCCAGGCCAGGTGGCGCATCTCCTCCACCGCCGTCTGGCGGAACAGCTCCCGCACCCCCGCGCCGTACTCCTCCGGCCCCGTGAAATGATGCCAGAGGTACTGCATGATCCCGGCCATCTCGGCCGCGAAGTCCTCGTTGAGCGCCGTGACCACGCGCTCTGGTCCCACCGCCCGCACCCCCGTCCAGGGCTCCCCAGGATTCCTCCCTCTAGCGTTCCTCCGGCGAGCCAGGTCATGCCTGCGCGCCGGCCCGGGCGTGGCGGCACAGGTCCCGGAGCGGGCAGAGGTGGCAGAGGGGGTTGCGGGCGCGGCACACCCGGCGGCCGTGGTGGATCAGCCAGTGGTGGGCGGCCGACCAGAGGCGCCGGGGGATGCGCCGCATGAGCTGCCGCTCCGTCTCCAGGGGCGTGCGGGCCTGGGCCAGGCCGAGCCGGTTCGCCACCCGGAAGACGTGGGTGTCCACGGCGATGGCCGGCACCCCGAAGGCGTTGCTGAGGACCACGTTGGCCGTCTTGCGCCCGACGCCCGGCAACCGTTCCAGCGCCTCGCGGGAGCGGGGCACCTCCCCCCCGTGCTCGGCCACCAGGAGGCGGCAGGCGGCCACCAGGTTGCGGGCCTTGGTCCGGTGCAGCCCGCAGCGCGCGATGTATCTCTCCACCTCGGCCGGATCGGCCGCCGCCAGGGACGCCGGGTCCGGGAAGCGGGCGAAGAGGGCCGGGGTGATGCGGTTGACCAGCCGGTCGGTGGACTGGGCGGAGAGAATGGCCGCCACCAGGAGCTCATAGGGATTGCGGTAGTCGAGGGCGCAGCGGGCGTCGGGGTAGGTCTCCGCCAGCACCGCGAGGATGCGGCGGGTCGGAACGCGGCCGGCACCGACTCGCGGCGACGGACGCAGAGTGCCGCGGCTCATCCTCCCCACCCCCGCTCCCTAAAGCAGCGGGTGCTCGTGCATGGCCTTGAGCCGCCGCCAGCGCCGCTCCACCTCGGCGGCGAACCCCTCGAGCTCCTCCCGGTACTCCGGCTTGAGCAGGTGGCGCGTCTTCCCCATCATCTTGAGCCACTCCTCCACGGGGACGCGCTTGCCGGCCTTCTCGGGATCGTAGGTGATGCGCGTCTTCCCCCGCTCCACCTCGTAGAGCGGGAAGAAGCAGGAGTTGACGGCGGCCTCGACGATGCGCGTGCCCAGGCGCTCCTCCGCGCGCCAGTTGAGGGGGCAGGAGATGAGGACCTTGCCGTAGACGGTGCCCACGTTCTTGGCGTACCACTGGGCCTTGGCCGCCTTCTTCACCAGGTCTACGGGGAAGGCCTCGACGCCGGTGAACACGTAGGGGATGTGGCAGGCGGCCATGATCTGGGGGGTGTCCTTGTGGTGGAAGGACTTCCCCGCCGCCGCCGGTCCCACGTGGCTGGTGGAGGTCAGATGCCCCAGGGGTGTGGTGTAGGAGAGTTGGCTGCCGGTGTTCATGTACCCCTCGTTGTCGTACTCCAGGATGATCAGCCGGTGGCCGCGCAGGGCGGTGCCGATGGTCGGCCCCATGCCGATGTCCATGCCTCCGTCACCGGTGACCATGACGAAGGTGATGTCCTCGTCGGCCGGCAACTCGCCCCGGCGCTTCCGCTCGTGGAACACCTCCACCAGGCCGGAGAGGGTGGCCGCCCCGTTCTGGAAGAGGTTATGGACATACGTGACCCGGTGGGCGCTGAAGGGGTACCCCGTGGTGACCACCATGGCACAGCCGGTGGCGTAGAGGACGACCACGTCCCCCTCCAGGCCGCTGAAGAAGAGGTTCAGGGCCGGGAAGATGCCGCAGCCCGGGCAGGCGCCGTGGCCGGGCGCCACCAGCCGCGGCTTGGCCGTCAGCGCCCAGGCCGGGGGCACAGTCACCTTGAGCTCCCCGGTGGCGGGGTCCGGCTCGACCTTGACCAGCCCAGGGCGCATCTCCTCCCTGGTGTAGGGGGGCAGCACCCGCTCGGGCGGCCGGGCGGGGTCGCCCGGGGTCACGCCGTGATAGTCGAAGGCCACCTGCACCCGGCCGCTGCGGGCGGCCTCCAGCGCCAGGCGGAAGAACGCCTCGGCGTCCTCCGCCGGGAAGTCCTTGCCGCCGAGGCCGTAGATGCGCGTCAGGCAGAGGGTGCGGTTCTCCGGGTCGTCGTGGAGCGCCGCCTTCACCTCGTGGGTCAGGTTGCCGCCGCCGGAGCCGTAGGAGTCGGCGCGCTCGCCGATGAGCAGCGCCCGCACGCCCCGCAGCGCCCGCCGGATCTCGGCCGCGGGGAAGGGGCGCAGGACGTTGGGGCTGATGACGCCCACCCTGAGGCCGCGGGCGCGCAGCCGGTCGGCCACATCCTTGGCCGTCTCGGCCGCCGAGTTCAGCAGGAAGACGGCGGCCTCGGCATCCTCCAGGCGGTAGGTGTCGACGAGGGGGTAGAAGCGGCCGGAGAGGCGCGCGTACTCGGCGAACACCTCGGGGATGACCCGGGCGGCGGCGTCCATGGCCAGCTTGAGCTGGTACTTGTTGTTGATCAGGTCCGGATCGTTCATGTACGGCCCGATGGTCACCGGGTTGCGGGGATCCAGGGCGTGGATGGGGAAGCGGGGCTCCCCCACGAACCGCCGCACCACCTCGTCGTCGGCGAAGAAGCGCACCCGCCGCTTCTGGTGGCTGGTGAAGAAGCCGTCGTAGGCGACGATGACGGGCAGGCGCACCTCGGGGTGCTCGCCGATGCGCACCGCCATGATGTTCATGTCGTAGACCGCCTGGGGATCGCGGGCCAGGAGGATGATCCAGCCGGTGTTGAGGGCGAAGTACAGGTCGCTGTGGTCGCCGCGGATGTCCAGGGGCCCGCTCACGGAGCGGGTGACCAGGTCGAGCACCATGGGAAAGCGCGTCCCCGACTGGACGGGCATCTGCTCCAGGGCGTACAGGTAGCCGTTGGCGCTGGTGGCGTTGAAGACGCGCCCGCCGCCCACGCTGCCCCCGTAGCAGATCCCCGCCGCCCCGTGCTCCCCGTCGGCCGGCACCATGACGATGCGGTGCTCGCCTTCCGCCCTCATCTCGTCGAGGAGCTCGGCGATCTCGGTGGACGGCGTGATGGGGTAGTAGCCCATCAGGTGGTAGTCGATCTGCTTGGCGGCCAGCGCCGCCATCTCGTTGCCGCTCTTGAAGCCGATCCGCTGCGGGGCCAGTCCGGGCTCCCGCTCCCTGGCAACCGCCATGATCCTCTCCTCGCTGGCCGGCTCAGCCGGCGCTCACTTCGGCCGCCGCCGGCGCCGGAACGGCCCCTTCCTCGACGGCCGTGGGCGCGAAGCGGGGAACCCGCGCCCGCTCGGCGAACCCCTCCACCTCGCGCACCGCCTCGAGGGCGGCGGTGGGACAGACCTCGACGCACTTCAGGCAGCCCTTGCAGTACTGGTAGTCGATCCCGACCAGGACGCGCCGCACGCGCGCCTTCCGGTCGGGGTTGTCGGCCCAGACGAAGCACAGGTCGGGGCAGGCCAGCTCGCAGAGGGCGCAGTTCACGCACTTCTCCCGCCGGAAGGCCGGGAGGAAGCCCTGCCGCGAGGCGCTCAGGTCCTTCAGGACCGTGTTGCCGGGATTGACGATGGCGCCGCCCAGGGGGGCGTTGAGGTAGCCCAGCTGGGGCCCGGCGGCCGGCAGGGCGCGAGCCACCCCGTCCCTCGCCACCCCCGCCTGCAGGCGCAGCTCGCCGAAGCCCCGGTCGAAGGTGCGCAGGTTGGCCTCGACCAAGTGGGGGTATTTCCGCTGGAAGGTGGCCCTGATCGTCTCCCGGACCGCCTCGGGGTCGAGGAAGCCGGCCGCGCGCACCACCGCGCCCAGCATGGCGGTGTTCACGCGGCTCTTCTCCTCCACGGCGATGCCCAGGGCGTCCACGGTGCCCACGGTGACCTCGTCCAGGCCGAGCCGGGCCCGCATCTCCTCCGGCGAGCGCCGGGAGTTGACGATCACCGTCCCGCCCGGACGGATCCCGCTGCAGACGTCCTCGGTCCGGAGCAGGCCCTCGTGGAAGACGGCCACCAGGTGGGGCTGGAGGACGGGGCTGGTGGTGCGCAGCTCCTGGTCGGGGGCGCAGAAACGCACGTAGGACTTGACCGGGGTACCCTTCTTCTCCGACCCGTAGGAGGAGAAGTGGGCGCCGTTCAACCCCATCCGGAGGACGCCGGCCTCCGCCAGGATCTGCCCCGCCAGGTGGGCGCCCAGCCCCCCGATGGACTCGAAGCGGATCTCGAAAAAGCCGTTCTCGTCCTTGACGGGCAGAACAACCTGGCGCACTGCGGGGACCCCCCAAGGGGCGCGAGCCCCTCCTGCATAAATATACGGCCCATGTGCGTTCCCCCGGCCGACTTATTCAAGTATAGCAACGGTCTATGCGGCCAGCAACGGGAACGCGCCAGGCCCCTTTGACCGGCGGGCGAAAGCGGGTCAAGATGGAGGCGGGTGATCGGGCAATGAAGGTCAGCCTGCAGTGGCAGGGCGAGATGGCGTTCCTGGCGGAGACGGCCAGCGGCCACCGGGTGGCGGTGGACGCGGCCCCCGAGGTGGGCGGCGCCGATCGCGGGCCCCGCCCCATGGAGCTGGTCCTCGTGGCGCTGGGCGGGTGCACCGGGCTGGACGTGGTCTCGGTCCTAAGGAAGATGAGGCAGCCGCTCGCCGAGCTGATCCTGGAGATCGAGGGCCGCCGCGCCCCGGAGCATCCTAAGGTCTACACGGAGATCGCGGTGCGCTACCGCCTGAAGGGCGAGGGGCTCGACCCGGAGAAGGTGGCGCGGGCCGTGCGGCTTTCGGCGGAGCGGTACTGCAGCGTGGGCAACATGCTCAACCGGGTGGCGCGGCTGCGCTACGAGTACGAGGTCAACGGCCAGAGGTTCGCCCTCGAGGCGCCACCCCCAGCGGGGCAGGCCCAGGAGGCCGCCCGCGACGGGTCGTGAGCCGGCCGCGCTGGGTGGCGCCGGCTCCGGGGACGGGCAAGCGGAGGAGGAGGAGCGGTGGGGCAGATCAGGCTCGTCACGCCCGTGCCGGGACCGAGGTCCCGGGAGATCATGGAGCGGGCCGCGAGGGCGGTGCCGCGGGGCATCGCGCCGCAGGCCCCCATCGTGGCCGCCGAGGCCAGGGGCGCCCTGATCACGGACGTGGACGGGAACACCTTCATCGACCTCTCCGGCGGCATCGGCGTCGTCAACGTGGGCCACCGTCCGGACGAGGTGGTGCGGGCGGTGCACGAGCAGGTCGACCGCTTCCTGCACACCGACTACAGCGTCGTCCCCTACGAGCCGTACGTGCGGCTGGCCGAGCGGCTCAGCCGGCTGGCGCCCGTGCCCGGGAGCCGCAAGGCGTGCTTCTTCAACTCGGGCGCCGAGGCGGTGGAGAACGCCTGCAAGTTCGCCCGCCTCTACACCCGCCGCCCGGCCCTGATCGCCTACGAGGGCGGCTTCCACGGCCGCACCCTCCTGGCGCTCACCCTCACGAGCAAGCCGAACCCCTACAAGCAGGGGATGGGCCCCTTCGCGCCCGAGGTGTACCGCGTCCCCTACGCCTACTGCTACCGCTGCCCGCTGGGGCTCACCTATCCCGACTGCGGCGTGGAGTGCGCCCGAGGGCTGGAGCGCGCCTTCGCCACCGCGGTCTCGCCCCGGGACACCGCGGCGGTGGTGGTGGAGCCGGTGCAGGGCGAGGGCGGGTTCGTCGTGCCGCCACCGGAGTTCCTCCCCCTGGTGCACGAGATCTGCCGCCGCCACGGCGTCCTCCTCGTCCTGGACGAGATCCAGACCGGTTTTTACCGGACGGGGCGCCTGTTCGCGGCCGAGCACACCGGCGTCCAGCCCGACCTGATCTGCGTGGCCAAGTCGCTGGCCGCCGGGCTCCCCCTCTCGGGCGTCATCGGGCGGGCAGAGGTCCTGGACGCGGCCCAGCCGGGCAACATCGGCGGGACGTACGTGGGCAACCCGGTGGCCTGCGCGGCGGCCCTGGCCGTCCTCGACCTCGTCGAGCGCCAGGACATGGGGGCGCGCGCCGAGGCCATCGGCCGCTACCTCGTGAGCCGGTTCCGCGCCATGCAGGAGAGGTACCGCATCATCGGGGACGTGCGGGCTCTAGG
>JBBIPI010000031.1:0-12568 GCA_037442985.1 Clostridiales bacterium | reverse complement strand
ACTGTACGAGGAGATGTTGGCCCACGCCCGCGCCCAGGCGCCGCTGGAGGCCTGCGGCCTCCTGGGGGGGCGGGACGGCCGTCCCGAGGCGTTCTACCCCACTCCCAACGCCGAGCAGAGCCCGGTGCGCTACTCGATCCCGCCGCGGGACCTCTTCCGCATCCTGCGCGAGCTGGACCGCTCCGGGCGGGAACTGGTGGGCATCTTCCACTCCCACCCGGCCACCGTCGCCTACCCGTCCGCGACCGACGTGCAGCTGGCCTTCTACCCGGAAGCCCGCTACCTGATCCTGTCCCTGGCCGACCCCGCGCGGCCCGTCCTGCGCGCCTTCCGCATCGTGGAGGGCCGGATCAGCGAGGAACCCCTGGTGATCGTCTGATTCCCGGCCGGGCTACCCCCGGGGCGTGGCCGCCGAGGACCAAGCCCCAGGTGAGCGGCTCGTCCGGGAAGGCGGTGTAGGAGGGGGGGGAAGCGGGGGAGGAGCCCCCCGCCTCCGGTCGTGGGAGTGGTGGGAGAGATCAGTTCTTCAGCTTGGCCTGGAGCGGGTTCGCCTGGTAGAGCTGCGGGTAGTACACCGCGTCTTTGGGCAGCTTCTCGACCCGGTAGTCCAGCGCCTTCTCCGGGAACGAGGGGCGGTCCTGGGCGTCGATGTAGGCGGCGATCTGCTGCGCCTCCTCGTCGGTCAGGCTGCCGGGGTCGGTGAGGGGCATGGCGTAGCGGATGTATCCCGCCAGGGTGTAGACCCGGGCCGCTCCGGCGCCGTCGTTCCAGGAACGGGGTCCCCACAGGGGCGCCGGCTTCAGGTCCGGGCCGAGCTGGACGCCCTGCCCGTCCGCCCCGTGGCAGGAGGCGCACTTCTGCCGGTACAGCTCCTCGCCGCGCTTGGGGTCCAGCTCCTCGATGGGGATCTGGTTCTCCTTCGGGATCGTGTTCTGGCCCCGCCAGGTCGCCTTCTGGCCCACCGGCAGACCCTCCGAGAGCCAGGTGATGTACGCGGAGAGGGCCAGCACCTCTTCGCTGCGGGGCGACGGCCAGGTCTCCGTCGGCGCGTTCTCGTGCCGGCCCTTGCCGGCCGCCCCCGGAGTGTTGACGGCGTTCATGCTCCGCAGGAAGCAGCCGAGGATGCGCTCCTCCAGGCTGAACAGCCGCCCGCCCCGCTTGTTGTACTCGGGAAAGGTCTGCGCCACCCCGACCAGCGGCAGCGCCTTCTCCTTCTGGCCGCCGTTCAGGTGGCAGTTGGTGCAGGAGAGGTCGTTGCCGGAGTACTGGGGCGCGTACTTGGGCGTGTTCATGAAAATCTGGTAGCCGCGCTTGATCTGCGCCGCCAGCTTTTCGTCCGCGGGCAGCGGGTCCCTTTCGGGGTCCCGCACCAGCTCCCGCGCGCGCTCCAGGGTGGCGTCGGCCGGGATGAGGCGCGGGGCCTCGGCCTCGCGCGCCGCGGGCGCGGCGGCGCCGGACTCCTGGGTCTGCACGCTGGACGTCCCGGGGGAACAGGCTGCGACGACGAGCAGGGTGCCGCCCAGGACGGTGGCGATCAGGGCCCTCTTCCCAACGGTCAGTCTGCGCATGTTCGTTCGGTCGTTCCTCCTCGACGAATCCCGGACCGGGTCAAGGCGCATGTTAGGGAGGGGCGCGTCTAGTGTCCATAGACGCCCTGTCGGTTTTCGTTGGACGCGGGGGAGGTCACCTGGCCAGGCCGCGCGCGCGGGCCAGCTCGACGATCTCCTCGCGCGAGCCGGCCCCGAGCTTCGTCTTGATGTTGTGGACGTGGTTGCGCACGGTGCTCTGGCTGACGAAGAGGGTGGAGGCGATGCGGGCGTACGAGTATCCCTTGGCCAGCAGGGCGAGGATTTCGCGCTCCCGTAGGCTCAGCCCCAGGTCGTCGCCCGGCGCCACCAGCAGGTCCGCGATGCGCGCCGCCAGGGCGTCGTAACCGTCGGCGCGCTCGTCGAGGACCTTTTGGAGGGCGCGCAGCACGTCGGCCCGGGTGGCCCCGTCGGCCGGGATGCCCGAACGCTCGAGCACCTTGGCCACGGTGGCGCGGAAGCCGGCCGCGATGCGCTCGCGCTCGCGCAACGCCGCCAGGCGGGCCTCCTCCTGAGCGCGGAACTCGCGGGAGAAGGCGACCATGAGGAGGGCCACCGACGACCACAGGATGACGAGGGGCGGGCGCACCGCCCCGCCGTCGAGGAGGAAGAGCTGGCTGTACACGCGCCCGGTCAGGGCGAGGGCGAACAGACCGAGGCCCGCCACGATCCCCTGCCTACCGTAGCGCAGCGACAGCTCGAAGACGAGGAAGGGCACGAAGGCCACGGGCATGGCGTGGGGGTCGCCGAGGAAGAGCAGGTACGTCGCGCCGGCGCCCAGGAAGTCGGCGCCCAGCACCACGTGCCCCAACAGGCGCGCTTCCTCGGGCGTGGCGAGGCGGGGCAGGGTTCGGTACACGTAGACGCTCAGGGCCACCGGCCCTACGACCAGGGCGAGCGCCCCCACCAAGGACGCAGGTTCGAAACAGACGGTCATCGCCAGCACCAGCGCCGCCATGAGGTAGCGCAGGCGGCAGAGGACGATCTCCGTCCGCTGCTGGGTGGCGAGGCCCTCCATCGCGTATTCGTTATAACACGAAGTTGCACCTCCCGGGCGTTCACAAAAAGTTACAGCGGCAGGGGGTTCCCCCTGCCGCTGCCGGGCGGCGCCGCCCCTCGGGGGCGACGGTCAGTCGCCCACGCGGCGGGCGGCCAGCCAATCCGGGCCGGCCCCCTGCAGCGGCTGGACCACGTTGGGCGCCAGGTCGGACACCGGCACCTCGCCCTTGACGATGATCCAGCGCGGGTCGGAGTGCTCGGCCGCGCGCACCCAGCCGCCCTTCGTCTCGATGTACTTGCGCAGCAACTCCGAGGTGGACATGACGTTGTCCGGCGCGACCTTGATCTTGGGCTGCGGGTTCGGCGGCTGATGATCCGCCAGCGGCGGCACTAGCCGCCCGTCGCTGGTCAGGAAGCGGAGGTTGCGCACGCCCGACGTCCGGCACATGTGGTCCAGCGGGTCGCCGGGGGTGTAGCAGGAGGCCAGGGTGTAGACCTTGTCCTCTTGGAGCGGCTCCCACTGGCCCGTCTTGCGGTTGAAGGCCTCGGCCTTCACGATGCGCTTGCCGGCCGGGCCGTGGGGGCCCGTGAGGTCCACGTAGAAGCGGACGCCGGACATGCGCGGCACCCAGCCGCCGCCGCGGCGGTACGGGTTCGGGTCGAGCACGGCGGACAGGAACTGCTCCATGCGCCGGAGGAGCTGCCCTCCGGTCACCTCGCCCACCGCCACGTGCGCGCCCAGGGGCAGCCAGTGGAAGATGTCGGCGATGGTGATGGGCTGGCCGGCCGGGATGCCCACGTCGTAGCGGAAGCCGTTGGTGCCGCCGATGTCGGCGCCGGTCATCTCCCGGAGCGCGTCGGCGATCACGTTGTCGCCGATCCCCTCGAAGAGCTGCCAGCGCTCCAGGTCGGTGTCGGTGTAGCCGACCACCGTGTCGATGGGCTGGTCGAGGGTGAGCCCCGTCCCCTCCTTCCAGCCGGGGTAGACGCGGACGTGTGGCTTGAAGGCGGGACCCTTGAGGAAGGGCGCGCGGGCCTCGTCTACCAGCTTCTTGATCTTGGGGTCCTCGGGCACCCTCTCGTCGACCTCGTGGAGGGTCCACCAGTACTGGGTGATGCGGGCGCCCTTGGACCCCTTGAGGACCGAAAGGCGCAGCTCGCCGACGCGGCTGCCCTCGCCGGACTCGACCACGATCGTCCCTGTCTCCCGGACGCGGATCGGCTCATAGGTCTCCTCGTGGGTGTCGGCGCTGAAGATCACGTCGATGCCGGGGAAGTCGCGGGCGATGGCCAGGTTCTGGGCCAGGCCGGCGTCGGACAGGACGACGACCAGGTCCGCGCCCTTCTCCCGGACCTCCCGGAGGAGGGGCGGCAGCTCGTCGAAGCCGGCGCGGATGTCCAGGCCGATGGTGAACACCTTCGCCTGGTCGTTGGGCTTGTCGTCGTTCAGACCGATGATGGCCACCCGGAGGCCGTTCACTTCCTTGATCAGGTAGGGCGGCAGGACCCGCTCGCCCACCTTGGCGCCGGGCGGCGCCCCCTCCGCGTTGTAGACGCCGGCGGCCAGCACCGGGAAGTTCACCAGCTTCCGCTCCTTGGCGGTGCCCACGAATCGGGCGCGGAACTCGGCGGGGCCGTCGGCGAAGTCCCAGTTGCCCGGGCTGTAGGCGTCGATCCCGAAGGCGTTCAGGATGGGTACGACGGCCCGGCCGCGGGTGAAGAAGACCTCGGCGCCGCCGTGGAAGTTGTCGCCGTTGACGAGCAGGAGGCTCGTCCCGGGCGCGGCCTTGGCGCGGATCTCTTGCACCTTGGTGTACAGCTTGGCGAAGCCGCCGCTCTGGTGGTGCCAGCGCCCGTCGGAGAACTTCTCCCAGTGGGGCGCCAGCTTGCCGTGCGTGTCGGCGAAGTGGATGAGCGTGATCTGCTTGACCGGCGGGCGCTGGTGGGCCTGGGCGACGGCGGCCAGGGAGCCCAGTGCCGCCGTGAGCGCCAGGGCCAGGACCCACCTGCCCGGTTTCAAGCGGGGCCTTGTCTCCATGATGAATCCCTCCCCCCTTGACTGCGGTCGGTTCGGGGCAAGACGCTCGGGCGCACGCTTACCCCACCCCCTTTCCTCCCCTGTGCGTCCCCCGGGGAGGGAGTGTGGGCGACGTGGCGTCTATTTCCAATAGACAGAAAGGGGCAGCCCTACCCGTCCGGCGTCTATCTTTTTAAACGCTTGCTCGGAGCCGCAGGACCGCGCCTGCTGGCCAGCCGCCGGGACGGCACCGCAGGCCGGTGAGCAGGGCGCGCCACCGTCGCAAAATGGCAGGGCATATCAGGGCAGGATCGATGACGATCCGGCTTTTCCTCGCGTCTATATAGCCGTTGAAGAAGCGGTGGCATCGTCCCTTTTATGCCCTGCGGTGCCGTCACTACGGCAACCCTAACGGTTGCCTTGGCCACATGCCGCCTTGCTCAAGTGAGCAGGGTGGTCCCACCAGGGGGGATTGAAGGAGGGCGGGGGTGGTGGTATAAAAATTCGTATACTTCCACGCTCCATACGGGAAAGGGAAGGCAGCGCGTGGTCACGGTCTCCGTCGTCGGAGCTACCGGGTATGCGGGCGTCGAGTTGGTGCGCCTCCTCAGCAGTCACCCCCGGGTCAGGATCGCGCAGGTCACGTCGGAAAGCCAGAGCGGGCAGCCGCTCAACCGCTCCTACCCCCACCTGGGGCCTCGGGGGGAGGCGGTGCTGGCGTCCACGGCGGAGGCGGCGGCGGGGGCGGACGTGGCCTTTCTCGCCCTGCCCCACGGGGTGGCCATGGCCCTGGCGCCCCGGCTCCTGGCGGCAGGCACCCGGGTCATCGACTTGGGGGCGGACTTCCGCCTGCGCGACCCGGCCGCGTACCGGGAGTGGTACGGGCAGGAGCACGCCTCGCCTCGCTTGCTCACGGAGGCTGTCTACGGCCTCACGGAGCTCCACCGCGGGGAGCTGGCCGGGGCGCGCCTGGTGGCCAACCCCGGTTGCTACCCGACGGCGGCGCTGCTGGCGGCGGTGCCGGCCCTGAAGCTGGGCTTGGCCCGGCCCGAGGGGATCGTGGTGGACGCCAAGTCGGGGGTGTCCGGGGCGGGGCGGTCGCCCTCCCTCAAGGTCCATTTCGGCGAGGTGAACGAGAACGTCCGCCCCTACGGGCTGGCCGGGGCGCACCGTCACACGCCCGAGATCGAGCAGGAGCTGTCGCGGGCGGCGGGGACGGAGGTGGTCGTCTCCTTCAACCCCCACCTGGTCCCCATGACCCGCGGCATCCTCAGCACCTGCTACCTGCCGCTGGCCGGCCCGGTGGAGACGGCCGAGGCGGTGGCGGCGTACCGGGACTTCTACCGCGACGAGCCCTTCGTGCACGTCCTGGATCCCGGCCAGTGGCCGGAGACCAAGTATGCCCTCGGGTCCAACCACTGCTTCCTGGGCCTGGCGGTGGACCGGCGGGCGGGGCGGCTGGTGGTGTGTGCCGCCCTCGACAACCTGGGCAAGGGGGCGGCCGGACAGGCGGTGCAGAACCTGAACGCCATGTGGGGCTGGCCGGAGACGGAGGGGCTGGACTTCCCCGGCCTTTACCCATGAGGGGTTGGCGGTGAGGCGTGGCGGCTGAGTTGGAGGTGGTTCCGGGAGGGGTCACGGCGGCGGCCGGTTTCCTGGCGGGGGCGGCCCGGTGCGGGCTCAGGAAGCCTGGCGACCCCCGGCCGGACCTGGCCCTGGTGGTGAGCGAGGGGCCGGCGGCGGCGGCCGGTGTGTTCACCCGCAACCGGGTGCAGGCGGCGCCCATCCAGGTGACGCGGGAGCACCTGCGGCGCGGCCGCCTGCGGGCGGTGGTGGCCAACGCCGGCATCGCCAACGCCTGCACCGGCGAGCGGGGGTTGGCCGACGCCCGCCGCATGGCGGCCGTGGCGGCCGAGGCCCTGGGCTTGGCCGGTCCCGAGGAGGTGGCCGTCGCCTCTACGGGGGTGATCGGGTCCTACCTGCCCCTGGAGCGGGTCGCGGCCGGGATCAGGGAGGCGGCCTCCCGGCTGGGGCGCGAGCGAGGGGCCGAGGCGGCGCTGGCCATCACCACCACCGACACGCGGCCCAAGGAGTGGGCGGTGCGCCTGGAGCTGGAGGGGCGGCCCGTCACCGTTGGCGGCATGGCCAAGGGCGCGGGCATGATCCACCCCGACCTGGCGACGATGCTCTGCTTCCTGACCACCGACGCCGCCGTGGCGCCGGCCGCCCTGCAGGAGGCGCTGGCCCGGGCCGTGGACCGCTCGTTCAACATGGTCACCGTGGACGGGGACACCAGCACCAACGACTGCGTGCTGGCGCTGGCGAGCGGGGCGGCCGGCAATCCGCCGCTGCTGCCCGGGACGGAGGCTTTCGACCGGTTCGAGGCGGCGCTGACCGGCGTGTGCGTCGCGCTGGCGCGGGAGATCGCCCGGGACGGCGAGGGGGCGACACGCCTCATCGAGGTGACGGTGCGCGGGGCGCGGGACGAGGGGGACGCCCGCCGCGCCGCCCGCACCGTGGCCGCCTCCAACCTGGTGAAGGCGGCCGTCCACGGCGCCGACGCCAATTGGGGCAGGATCCTGGCCGCCCTGGGCCGGTCGGGCGCCGCCTTCGACCCGAGCCGGGTGTCGGTGCGGTTGGGCGATCTGCTGCTGGCGGCGGGCGGGTGCGGCGCCGCCTTCGACGAGGACGAGGCGCGCTCCCTGCTGCGGCGGGACGAGGTGCGCCTCGTCATCGAGCTGGGCGCCGGCGAGGCCGAGGCCACGGCCTGGGGCTGCGACCTCACGGCCGACTACGTGAAGATCAACGCCAGCTACCGATCATGAGAGCCGGGGACGGTGGACGTGGGCGCGACGATCGTCGTGAAGTACGGGGGCGCGGCCCTGGCGGCGGGCGCGGCGGAGCCGGTGCTGGCCGCCCTGGTCGCCTTGCAGCGGGCGGGCGCGCGGGTGGTGTTGGTGCACGGCGGCGGCCCCGAGCTGACCGCCTTCCTCAGGCGGCTGGGCAAGGAGCCGGTGTTCGTGGACGGCCTGCGCGTCACCGACCGGGAGACGGTCGAGGTGGCCGAGATGGTCCTGGCCGGGCGGGTGAACAAGGCGCTGGTGGCGGGGCTGCAGCGCCTGGGCGGCCGGGCCGTGGGCATCTGCGGCAAGGACGGGGGCCTGCTGCGCGCCCGCAAGCGCCCGGGGCCCGACCTGGGCTTCGTGGGGGAGATCGTCGCCGTGGACACGTCCCTTCTGGAACACCTGCACGCCGGCGGGTGGCTGCCGGTGGTGGCGAGCATCGCCCCCGGCGAGGACGGCGAGACATACAACGTCAACGCCGACCTGGCAGCCGCCGCCCTGGCCGGCGCCCTCCGGGCGGACAGCTTCGTGCTGCTCACCGACGTCCCGGGCGTCCTGCGCGACGCCCGCGACCCGGCCAGCCTGATCCGGGAGCTCAGCGCCGCGCAGGCGCGCGACCTGGTGAGGGAGGGCGCCGTGAGCGGGGGCATGATCCCCAAGGTGGAGGCCTGCCTGGCCGCCCTGGCGGGCGGGGCGGGCGAGGCCTGGATCGCCGACGGGCGGGACGGGACGGCCCTGGAGGCCCTGGGGCGCGGGCTACCGGCCGGCACCCGCTTGGTGGCCGGCCGAGGCGAGAGGGGGGCGGTGGCCGGTGTCTGACCACCTCATGAACACGTACCTGCGTCCGCCCATGGTGCTCGTGCGCGGGCAGGGGACGCGGGTGTGGGACGCCGAGGGCAAGGAGTACCTGGATTTCGTCTCCGGCATCTCCGTCAACAACCTGGGCCACTGCCACCCGCGCATCGTCGCGGCGGTGCGCGAGCAGGCCGGGCTGCTCCTGCACGCCTCGAACCTGTACCACAACCGGCCCCAGGCGGAGCTGGCGCGGCGGCTGGCCGAGCTGAGCATCGGCGGCCGCGTCTTCTTCTGCAACAGCGGGGCGGAGGCGGTGGAGGCCGCCATCAAGCTGGCCCGCCGCCTCTGGTGGCGGCGCCGGGAGGGCAAGGGCGAAGCGCGGGAGGCGGCGGATGTCCCCCGCGTCCTGGTGTTCGAGGGCGCCTTCCACGGGCGGACCCTGGCCGCCCTGGCGGCCACCGGCCGCTACCTGGACGGCTTCGCTCCCCTGCCGCCCGGCTTCGTGCGCGTCCCCTTCAACGACCTGGCGGCCGCCGAGGAGGCGCTGGACGGGACCTTCTGCGCCGTGCTGGTGGAGCCGGTGCAGGGCGAGGGTGGGGTCATCCCGGCGGAGGCGGGCTTCCTCGCCGGGTTGCGCCGGCTCTGCGACCGCACGGGCGCCCTGCTCATCTTCGACGAGATCCAGACGGGGCTGGGGCGCACCGGCCGCCTCTTCGCCTACCAGCACTACGGCGTGGTCCCTGACGTCCTGACCCTGGCCAAGGCGCTCGGGGGCGGCCTGCCCCTGGGCGCGGTGGTGGCGGCGGGCGAGGCGGCGGACGCCTTCCGCCCGGGCGATCACGGCTCCACCTTCGGCGGCAACCCGGTCGCCTGCGCGGCCGCCCTGGCCGCCCTGGACGTGCTGCTTGAGGAGGACCTGCCGGCGCGGGCCGCCGCCCTGGGCGACCTGCTCCTCGGGCGCCTGCGGGAGCTGGCGGCGCGCCACCCGGTCGTGCGGGAGGTGCGCGGCCTGGGGCTGATGGCCGGGCTGGAGCTGGCGGTGCCGGCGCGACCCCTGGTGGAGACGGCGCGGCAGGCCGGCCTGCTGGTGAACTGCACCGCCGAGCGGGTGGTGCGGCTCCTGCCGCCCCTGATCATCACCGCGGAGGACGTGGAGCGGGCGGTGGCCGTCCTGGACGCCGCGCTGGCGGCTTGCGTGTCCCGGCCGCAGGCATCTGTGCTATAAAGTATGGGAAAAGAAGAACCAGGGGCTGCCCGGGCGCAGCCGGAGGTGGGGCCGTTGGGCTTGGTCTACGTCAACGGGCGGTATGTACCCAAGGAGGAGGCGTCGGTCTCGGTCTTCGACCACGGCTTCCTCTACGGGGACGGGATCTTCGAGGGGATCCGCGCGTACAACGGGCGCGTGTTCAAGCTGGACGAACACCTGGATCGCCTGTACGAGTCGGCCCACACGCTCCTCCTCGAGATCCCCCTGAGCAAGGAGGAGCTGCGGGAGGCCGTCCTCGAGACCTGCCGCCGGAACGGCCTGCGGGACTGCTACATCCGCCTGGTGGTGTCGCGCGGCGTCGGCGACCTGGGCCTGGATCCCCGCAAGTGCCGGCAGCCCACCGTCATCGTCATCGCCGACCGCATCCAGCTCTATCCCGAGGAGATGTACCGCAACGGCCTGCGGGTGGCCACGGTGCCCACCCGGCGCAACGCGGCCGAGACCCTCAACCCGCGCATCAAGTCCCTCAACTACTTGAACAACATCCTGGCCAAGATCGAGGCCAACCTCTCCGGCTACCCCGAGGTCATTATGCTCACCGCCGAGGGCTACGTCGCCGAGTGCACCGGCGACAACGTCTTCATCGTGAAGAAGGGCACCCTCCTCACCCCGCCCAAGCACATGGGCATCCTCGAGGGGATCACGCGCAACACCGTGATGGACCTGGCCCGGGCCGAGGGCATCCCGGTGGCGGAGGAGGTCTTCACGCGGCACGACCTCTTCAACGCCGACGAGGCGTTCCTCACAGGTACGGCGGCGGAGGTGGTGCCGGTGGTGGAGGCCGACGGCCGGCGCATCGGCACGGGGCATCCGGGGCCGATCACCCGGCGCCTCATGGAGCTCTTCCGCGAGTACGCCCACAGCCACGGCGTGCCCATCTACCCCGAAGAGACGGCGGGTGGGGCCGTGGCCGGGGCGGGCGTGGTGTCCGCCGCCCGCGGGCAGTGACCTGTTTTCGTTTGCCGTTCTCGGAGAAACGCGCCATCGCTGACCGCCGGCGACACGTGAGCCGCTGACACGCCAGGCAGAAACGTCCCGCATGCGCGCGGCCGGCGCACGCACACTAATCGCCTGAGGCGACGTCAGGAGGTGAAGCGACGTGGCCCGGGGTCAGCAGACGAACCGGGCGCTGGTCCGCGGCGCGGAGCAGGCCCTCGACCAGCTGAAGTACGAGGTGGCCGGCGAGATCGGCCTCCAGCCGCCCGCTGACGGCTACTGGGGTGACCTGCCGGCGCGGCAGTGCGGGGCCGTCGGCGGCCACATGGTGCGCCGCCTCATCCAGCAGGCCGAGCAGCAGATGGCCGGACAGGCGCCGGCCCGCTGAGGCCGCGGCAGCGCGGGGAAAGGGCGAGGGGGCCGCGTTTCCCCGAGGGAGGGCTCTCTCGCGTTCGGCTGGAGCAGACGGGCGGCGGGGCTCGCCGGCAGGCGGGCCCCGCTTTGCCGCTACGGCCGGAGAACCTCCACCTGGCGCCGCGCCGCGTCCCCACCCACCTCGGGGTAGATGGCGACACCCTCGCTGCGCGTCAATTCATGGAAGTCGGCCATGAGAGCGCGCGTCACAGGGCCCGGTTGCCCCTCGCCGATGCGGCGGCCGTCCACCTCCACCACGGGGATGACCTCGGCCGCGGTGCCGGTGAGGAAGCACTCGTCGGCGTTGAAGAGGTCGTGGCGGGTGAAGATGCGCTCGGCCACGGGGAGGCCGCGCCTCCTGGCCAGGTCCATGACGGCGTCCCGGGTGATGCCCTCCAGGATCCCCACGTAGGTGGGAGGCGTGACCAGCTCGCCCCGGCGGACTATGAAAATGTTGTCGCCCGTGCACTCCACCACGTACCCCTCGGCGCTCAGCATGATGACCTCGGCGAAGCCCGCCATGTTGGCCTCGATCTTGGCCAGGATGTTGTTGAGATAGTTGAGGGACTTGATGCGCGGGTTGACCGTCTCGGCGCTGTTGCGCCGCGTGGGCACCGTGGCCACGCGCAGGCCCTTCTCGTACAGTTCGGCGGGGTAGAGCTGGATGGCGTCGGCGATGATGACCACCGTCGGCGAGGGGCACTTGCGCGGATCGAGACCCAGATCCCCCGTCCCGCGGGAGACCACCAGGCGTATGTAGGCGTCCCGCAGCTCGTTGCGGCGGCATGTCTCCAGCACGGCCTCCCGGAGCTCGTCCTTGCCCAGGGGGACGCGCAACATGATGGTGTGAGCCGACTCGTAGAGACGATCCAGGTGCTCGTCCAGCCGGAAGACGCGGCCGTTGTACGCCCTTATCCCCTCGAAGATGCCGTCCCCGTACAGGAAGCCGTGATCGAAGACCGACACGCATGCCTGATCCTTGGGAAGAAAGCGACCGTTGACGTAGACCATTCTCTCCACCGTCGCGCGCTACCCCTTTCCGCCCGCGGAGCCGACGGGGCCGTCAGGCCAAGCCCGCCAGGACCTCCTCCAGGATGTTGACCGCCTCGTCCACCTCGGCCTCGCCCACCACCAGGGGCGGGAGGAAACGAAGAACCCGCTGGGCCGTACAGTTGACAAGGAGCCCCCGCTCCCGGCAGCCGGCCGCCACCGGCCCCGCCGGCACCGCCAGCTCGGCGCCCACCATGAGGCCGAGGCCCCTCACCTCCCGCACCACCGGCCACCGCCGCGCCAGCTCCTCCAGACGGGCGAGGAAGTAGCCGCCCACGCTGGCGGCCCGGGCAGGCAGGTCCTCCTCCTGCAAGACGTCGAGGGCCGCCAGCGCCGCGGCGCAGGCCACGGGGTTCCCCCCGAAGGTGGAGCCGTGGTCGCCCGGCCGGAAGGAGGCGGCCACCTCCCGCCTCGCCACCACGGCACCGATGGGCATCCCGCCTCCCAGGGCCTTGGCCAGGGTCATGACGTCGGGCTCGACGCCGTAGCGCTGGTAGGCGAAGAGGCTGCCGGTGCGGCCGAGGCCCGTCTGGATCTCGTCGAAGACGAGGAGCGCGCCCCGCTCATCGCAGAGGCGGCGCAGGCCGGCCAGGAACTCGGGCCGGGCCGGCACCACTCCCCCTTCCCCTTGCACGGGCTCCACCAGCACGGCGCACAGCTC